>NZ_JBAPPI010000387.1:0-9645 GCF_049280035.1 Mycobacterium sp.
GGCGCCGGCTGCCGATTTGGCTTGGCCCGCTGTCTGTTCGGCCTGCGCCGCGGTGGCGCTCATCCATGACACATACGGTGCGGCGGCGACAGTCATCGACGCCGACGCCGAACCTCGCCATGGTCCACTGGTCAGGCTCGAGATCACTGACCCGTAACTGCTTGCCGCCGAATACATCTCGATTGCAAGGTTGTCCCAGGACGCCACGGCAGCCGTCATGGGCGCGGAACCCGGCCCGGTGTACATCAGCCCGGAGTTGATTTCCGGTGGTAATACTGCGAAGTCCATTGCTCACTCCTCAGCTTGCCGCGACGGCGTTGGCCGCTTCGGTGGTGGCATAGGAACCGGCGCTGGCCGCCAAAACCGTCACGAACATCTGGTGCATCGCTGTGGCCTGCGCGCTCACCGCCTGATACATCTGCGCGTGTGCAGCGAATTGCATTGCGGTCAAAGCGGAGACCTCGTCAGCGGCGGCGGGAACCAGCCCTGTGGTCGGGGCTAGCGCCGCGGCGTTCTGCGCGCTCACCGCCGAGCCGATCAGTTGCAAATTGCCCGCTGCGGCGGACAGCATCTCCGGTACGATATCGACGAACGACATGAGACTGCTCCTTCGTAAATGACCGGCCCCGAAATGCGATAGCGCAGGCCGATTTCAGACAGCAACCATCGGCCCGGGACCGGATGGAAAGCTACGGTCATTGGTTTTAGCCGTGGCCCTGCCATATCCAGGCAGCAGGCCACCCAGCTCTGTCCGTGCATCGGGCAGAGCCGTAACGGTTTTGAAGTGCGTTCGCCCGCGGTGGCGATCTCGGCCCAGCCGGAAGCCAAGCCGACTTATCGACGCGTTTCAGCCGACGCGCTCGGGCTGCACCGTCCACTTCTCCTCGATGCGTGCATAGCGCCAGATCAACACGGCGCCAACCCATGTCACCACGAACAGACCGACGATCAGAAAACCGACCGCGTTGAGGTCGATGCCGCCCAGCCAGCTCCAGAATCCGCCGGTCCAACCGAGCTGTTGAGCGAGCAGTCCGAGCAATTCCACACTGCCGATCAGCAGCGCGACCAGGACAGAGAGCCCGGTGATGGTGATGTTGTAGTAGACCTTCCGCACCGGGTTCGAAAACGCCCACCCATAAGCAAAATTCATGAACGAGCCGTCGATGGTGTCCAGCAGGCACATCCCGGCGGTGAACAGCACCGGCAGGCACAAGATCGCATACCAGGGCAGACCGGCTGCTGCGCTGGTGCCGGCCAGCACCAGTAGCGCGACCTCGGTGGCGGTGTCGAAACCCAGCCCGAATAACAAACCCACCGGATACATGTGCCAGGAGGCGGTCACCGATTTGGTGAAGCGGCCCAACAAGCGGTTGAGCAGTCCGCGGTTGTTCAGCTGAGCTTCGAGCTCGTCTTCGTCGTACTCGCCGCGGCGCATCCGCGCGAATACCCGCAGAATGCCGATCAGGATCACCACATTGATGGCGGCGATCAAACACAAGAAGACGCCCGAGACGCTGGTGCCGATCAGGCTGGTGTAGTGATGCAGGGCCGATGAATCCTGCTCGACCGGCCCGATGATCGCTTTGAGGCCGGTCGCGATCAACACTGCCAGCCCGAACACCACCGACGAGTGGCCGAGCGAGAAAAAGAAGCCGACGGCAAGCGGCCGCTGCCCGTCGTTCATCAGCTTGCGGGTGGTGTTGTCGATCGCGGCGATGTGGTCGGCGTCGAATGCGTGGCGCAGTCCCAGCGTGTAGGCCGTTAGCCCGATGCCGATGCCGAACGCCTTGTCTCCGACGCTCAAGTGCGCCGGCTCGACAATGAGTACCAGTGTGCCCCAACCGATTACATGCAGCGCGATGATCACCGCAAACATCGATCCCAGACGCAGCCACTCGTCGGGGGTCAACGCGGCCCGTAGCCGAGACAGTGATGACCATTGCCTGCTGAGCGGGTCAGCGGCCATGTCGCGTCCCATCTTCAAAATCCCGACCGCCGACGAGAATAAACCACTAGTGGACGTCATGCATACGATTCGCAGGAATTCTGCAAGTTTTTTGCATGTGGGCGGTGCGGGCGAGATCAACCCCGAAAGGTGATCAGCGGGATCGCCAGCTCGGCCGGGGTGGCCGCGCCGTGAAAGCCGACAAGGCGAGCCACTTCCGGCGGCTCGTGACCGGTGGCCAGCACCGCTGTGTCGCCGGTGCAGATGACGACGACATCGCCGACCCGGGCCAAGTGGTCGGGATGCATCGGCCCGAACAGCCCGGCTGCGACGGCGTCGTCGCGGCTGCGCACCTCGGCTCGCCCATCCAGCAGTTCGCTCCAGGCGGCGATCACGTCGGGTGCCGCACCCGGCTCGGTATGCAGGTAGCGCACCCGGGGATCGCCGGCGACCGCGCGCACACCGGCCTGCAGCCTTGAGTCGGCGTCGAGGTCGATGCGGGCTTGCGCCGGCACGTTCAGACCGCCGTGGTCGGCGGTAATCAGCAGCGCGGCATCCGACGGCAACGCCTCGACCAGTCGGGTCAGCAGCGCGTTAACGCGGACCGCGGCGGCGTGCCACTGTGGTGAATCGATACCGAACAGATGTGCCGCGGTGTCGAGGTCGGCGATGTAGGCATAGAGGAATCCGGGCGCCGCGCGCAACTGGTCGACCACTAATTGCGCGTAGTCGTCGTCGGTGTTGGCGGGGCGGAGTTGCGCGCCGCGGTACAACGCCTCGGTGAGGCCGCTGCCGAGAAATGCCGCGGGCAGCACGGCCCCGGCGTCGACGCCGGCCTGCTGCAGCCGCTCGAACCACGTTGGGACGGGCTGCCATTGGGCCGCCGGCGGATCGTCACGCCAAAAGATGTGGTTGAGCACCCGGTCGGTGTCGGGGAGCTTGACGGTAAAGCCGAGAATCCCGTGTTCGCCCGGTGTGACCCCGGTGCACAACGACGCCAGGCTGGTCGGTGTGGTGGACGGGAAGGTGCAGGCGAGTTCGTCCATCCGGCCGGCATCGCCGGCCAGCACCGACGCCAGCAGCGGTGCATCGGCGGCCAGCGCCGGAAGCAAGTGCCAGCCCATCCCGTCGACGAGCACCACCGCGACGCGGCGCACGTCGCCGACCGACTCGGTTAGTCCCAGCGCGTCCGGCGCCCCGGAAACCGACAGCAGGGCGGCCGCGGCGGGCAGCACGTCGCAGATCGATTGGGGCATCACGTCAGTTTGGCAGGCGCATACTGGATGAGTGGCCAAGCCCTCGGCAGTGGATCCGGCCGTCACCGAGCGAATCGGTGAGCTGCTGCGGTCCCACGGGCTGCGGCGGATGGCATCTCGGATCGCGGTGTTGGCCGTGCTCGAGCCGGTCCACGGTCATCTGTCGGTTGCCGAGATCGACCAGCGGCTGCGCGCGTGCCTGCCCGCCGACGACCCGCCGCCGGACTTGGCCACGATCTACCGCACGGTGACCACGTTGGTCGACCAGGGTGTGCTGCATGCGCTGACCCTCGATGGCGGGGTCACCACCTATGGCCTGGCCGCCGACCCGCACCATCACGCGGTGTGCACCCGCTGCGGCTCGATCATCGAAGTGCCGGCCGGGCGGCTGGCTTCCGCACTGGAACATGCGATGGCGGGCAGTTCGTTCACGCTGTCCGAACGCGCCGGCCTCACCTTGCACGGCCTGTGCCCGCAATGCCAGCAGAACGGCCCGTCAGGACAGGTCGAGTAGCGCGTTCTCGACGACCTCCGGCAGCGCCGGGTGAATCCAGTACTGACTGCGAGCCATCTGCTGGACAGGCAGCCCGAAGCTCATCGCCTGGATCAGCGGCTGGATGATCGACGAGGCCTGGTGTCCCATGATGTGTGCGCCGAGGAGTCGCCCGGTCCCGCGGTCGCCGACCAGCTTGACGATGCCGGTGCTGTCCTCCATCGCCCAGCCGTAGGCGACGCCCCCGTAGTCCTGGATAATGCAGGACACGTCGAAACCCTTTGCCACAGCTTCATTCTCGGTCAGGCCGACGGTGGCGATCTGCGGATCGGTGAACACCGCGGCGGGGACGTAGCGGTGGTCGGTGGCGACCAGCGCTTCGGTGTCGTCCCAGTCGCAGAGCAGATTGTGCTGCACGACGCGCGCTTCGTGGTTGGCCACATGCTTGAGCTCATACGGCGACGACACATCACCGAGCGCGAAAACGTTACGCGCCGAAGTTCGTTGGTATTCGTCGACGACGATTCGGCCGTGGTCGACGTCGATGCCGGCCTGGTCGGCGTCGAGCTGATCGCCGTTGGGGCTGCGGCCGGTCGCCACCAGCACGGCGTCGGTGCTCAGCGTCGAACCGTCGTCGAGCTCCAGCACGATGCCGGAGCGGTCCTGATGAGAGCCGATGACATTGCGGTGGGTGCGCAGTTCCCATTTGGTCGACGCGATGCGGGTAAACCGCTCGCACAGCGTGTCATCGAGGTGGCGTAACAGCGCGCCGCCGCGGATCACCAGGGTGATCCGGACACCGAGGGCGGAGAAGATGTGCGCGAATTCGGCTGCTACGAAACCGCCTCCGACGATCACCAGGTGCGGGGGCAACTCGGGTATTCGCATGATGGTGTCGCTGGTGTAGTAGTGCACCCCGCACTCGATGATGGCCGGCGGGATCACCGGTCGCGCGCCGGCGGCGATCACGACCTGCTCGGCGGTGAACTCATCGCCGCCGTCAGTGCGCAGCAGGTACCGACCGTCGGGCTGGACCGCGCCGAATCGGGTGTGCCGGTCGTAGACGTCAACATTGGGGGAGGCCCGTCGGTAGTCTTCACCGCTGATCGCGATCGGATCGATGCGCCCGAAGATGCGCGAGACGATGTCGTCCCAACGCACCCGGTCGATGTGCGCGTCGACGCCGTAACGGGCTGCCGTGCGGATCGTTTCGGCAACCTCGGCGGCGTAGACGAACATCTTGGTGGGGATGCATCCGACATTCAGGCAGGTTCCGCCGAATGTTCCCTGTTCGCAGATCGCGACTCGTTTGCCGGCATAGCGTTCGTCGAGAATGCTGTTGCCCGAGCCGGTTCCGATTATCGCCAGGTCGTAGGTCTCCATCCGGCTGCCCTTCAGCCGCTTTCGGTCGTGACGTTGGAGGCGGCACCAAGGTAGTCATCAAGCCAAGTGTCCAACCGTTGGTAGGCCACCTGCCGGGGCCGCGGCATCGACAAGAACACATCGTGCTTTGCGTCGGTCACCGGAACGATGGTGCTGCGATTGCCGATGCAGCCGGCCCAGCGGGCAACATGTGCCACGTTGAGAACCGCGTCGCCGCATTGCAGGGCGATTGGGTCCGCGGTCTCCGACACGCTGTGATCTGACCGCAGGATCAGGTTCGGCACGCCGACGTCGAGCCCACGATGCAGCCGCGCCTGGCCACGTAGGACCGCGCGCAGCCAGCCGAAGGTGACGGGGAAGCCGCCCAGCGGTTTCCACTGCAGGTTGTAGTCGAACTCGCCGTAATAGTCGCGGTGCAGGCTGGCGCCATAACCACCGACATTTTCGCTCGGCGCCCGGGCGACCCGTTTATCGCCGGCCCGCGCGATCGCGGCGATCAGCGCCGCCGTCGTCGGCCAGCGCAGCACCCCCGGACCGGGCAGATCCAGAAACGGGCTGTTGAGCACCAGCCCGGTCACGCCCGCGCGTGCGGTCGCGCCACTGCTACGTCGGCGGCGTAACCGGTCGAGCCACAGCGACACGATCAACCCGCCGGCGGAATGGCCGTACACCAACACCCGCGCCGAACCGGTCTGCTCGCCGATGACGGCCAGCGCGCGGTCGAGCTCGGCGTCGTAGCTGGCCAGGTCGGTGGTGAAGTGCGGGGTTTGGCCAGACCGCCACGACCGCCCACATTTGTGCAAGTCGAGCGCATAGAAGGCGAACCCGCGGTCGGCGAAGTGGTCGGCCAGCGCGGTGTGGAAGAAGTAGTCGGTGTATCCGTGCACGGCCAGGACGGCGTCGGTGGCTGTCGCGGCTTCACCGCGACGCAGCAGTGTCGCGACGACATCGCCCTCGCCATCGGGATCGTCACCTAGCGGGATGGTGAGCTGCCAGTAGCCGGGGAGGACATCGGGCTGCCAGCCAGTCACGCACGCCAGCTTAAAGCGTGCGAGGTCCGGCTATCGCTGGTCGGCGTAGGGCACCGCTTCGATCACGCCACCGCCGTTGAGCGGCGGCCCGAGCAACACAATCGACGTGTTGCTGCCGGGGTTGTAGTCGATGAGCGATTGGCCGCCCCCACACGAAGCCGTGGCTCGCAGGTCGAGATCGCCCCCGTTGACGCCTGCCACGGTGACGCTGCGGCCGGGTTCGACGCCGGACACCGAGACCGGCGAGGTGGTGCCGTCGGCGTTGAGCTTGGCCAGGTACTGATAGCCGCATGCGCCTTCGGCCTGCACGAACGTGCCTGCGGGGAGCTGCCAAGCACCGACGTCGCGGAGGTCGGGACCCTTCTGCCCGTCATTGGACGCGGTGAGCGCGGTGGGCGGGCGGCCGCCGATCGGCGCCAACCACAGCCGCGACGCAAATCCGGGAGCATCGCAGGACGCGAGAACGGTCGCGGCGGATTTCTCGTCCCACCACCGCAATGGACTGCAGTTGGTCTGTCCCGGGATCGACACCGTCGCGCCAGGCGTCCCGTCGTTGCCCATCAGCGCCAGGCCCGCCGACGTGCCGAGGACCAGCCGCGTACCGTCGGGCGTCGAAAGATAGTTGCCGTTGAACGGGCTGCCGAGTTTGTCGGTCGGGTAGGTCAGCTCGTGGTTGCCGGCGAGGTCGACTCGGTCCAGGGTCGCGAGTCGCGAGCCCGGGCCCGGTGGCGTGGACAACAGCAGCGCCTTGCCGTTCGGGCGGCTGTAGCGAGGTGAGCCGTGCACGCCCAGCGTCGTCTGCGTGCCGGTGTGCAGGTCGACCATGATGGCCGTCGACGGGGTGGCGTACCGCGCGTCGAACAGGGCGTGGCTGCCATCGCCCGACCAGTCCACCAACTCGGGACCCGCCTGCTGACCCGGCGGCGGGAACGTGGTGATCGGATAGCGACCACCCGCAGGGTCGACCAGGTACAGCGTCGTGGTGGCCGACTCGCGCGACGGTGCGCCTGGGGGGAGCGGGGCGCCGGGGCGCTCGCCGGGAACCGGGCTCCAGGTTGCAAGCATCCAACCCGGACCGACCTGCGACCAGGGGATGGTCGCGATCGCGGCTTCCACACCGTGAGCCGCGGCCTCCGCAACCGCTGCCGGCGACGTCGCAGTGGGGCTACCAGATGTTCGGTGCGCCGCATCCGAACCGGTCGACGAGGAACACCCGGCCACCAGTACACCGGCCAGCGCCACGGCCGCAGCCAAATTCCGCCAGGTCATGGCGCACAGCGTGGCAGACCGGGGCGGAATCTGCGGCACAACCTCGAACAACGGTGAGCGGCCTGGCCGGGATAACCTGGCGATCTGAACAGCCCAGACGGTCGCTCGAGCGCAAAGGACGAATAGCCCGGTGTCAGACCCGCAGGTCGCAGCAACGGCCGACGTCGTGTTGGTCGGGGCGGGGATCATGAGCGCCACCCTGGGCGCGTTGTTGCGGCGGCTGGAGCCCGCCTGGTCGATCACCCTGGTCGAGCGGTTGGACGCCGCCGGGGCCGAGAGCAGCGACCCGTGGAACAACGCCGGCACCGGGCATTCCGGGCTCTGCGAACTGTTTTACACACCGCAGCAGCCGGACGGCTCGATCGACGTCGGCAAGGCCGTGCGCGTCAACGAGCAATTTCAGGTCACCCGCCAGTTCTGGGCCTATGCGGCCGAAAACGGCATCCTGCCCGATGTGCGCGGCTTTCTGCGCCCGGTTCCGCACGTCAGCTTTGTGCAAGGCGCCGATCGCGTCGACTATCTGCGCCGCCGCCGGCAGGCGCTGGCCGGCAACCCACTGTTTGCCCGCACCGAATGGATTGACGATGCCGACGAATTCGCGCGCCGGCTGCCGTTGATGGCCGCCAAACGCGACTATTCCCAACCTCTCGCGCTGGATTGGGCTGCCGACGGCACCGACGTCGACTTCGGTGCCCTGTGCCGACAACTCATCGGCTACGGGGTGCGCAACGGTACAGCCGTGTGGTTCGGCCACGAAGTGCGCAGTCTGTCTCGTCAGCGCGACGGCGGCTGGACGCTGACGGTTCGCAACCGCCGCACCGGCGAAAACCGCAGGCTGAACGCAAAATTCGTCTTCATCGGTGCCGGCGGGCAGGCGTTGCCGCTGTTGGGAAAGTCCGGCATCGCAGAAGCCAAGGGATTTGGTGGCTTTCCGATCGCCGGAAAGTTTTTGCGCAGTGGCAATCCCGCGATCACTGCTGCGCACCGGGCGAAGGTCTACGGCTTGCCCGCGGTCGGCGCGCCGGCGATGACGGCGTCACATCTCGACGCGCGGATCGTCAACGGCAAGCCCTGGCTGCTGTTCGGGCCGTTCGCCGGGTGGTCGCCGAAATTCCTTAAGCACGGCCAGATCACCGATCTGCCGCGGTCGGTCACGCCGGGCAACCTGGCGACCATGATCGGCGTCGGCGTCACTCAGATGAAACTGGTCAACTACCTGATCGGCCAGCTGCGGCTGTCGCAGCCCGCCCGGGTCGGCGCACTGCGCGAATTCGTACCCACCGCCAGGGATTCCGACTGGGAGCTGACGACGGCCGGTCAGCGGGTGCAGGTGATCCGGCCAGACAAGCGCAAAGGTGGAGTGCTCGAATTCGAGACCACGGTGCTGAGCGCCGCCGACGGCAGCATCGCCGGTCTGGTCGGAGCGTCGCCGGGAGCCTCAACCGCGGTATCGGCGATGCTCGACGTGCTGCAGCGCTGCTTTCCCGACCGGTATCAGGCGTGGCTGCCTACTCTGAAAGACATGGTGCCGTCGTTGGGAGCCACCCTCTCCGGTGAGCCGGCGCTGTTCGACGAAGTGTGGTCTTGGAGCACCAAGGCGCTGCAGCTCAAGCCCGATTGCCCGCAATGACCGCGGCATTGCACCGGGCGTGGGCCAAAGACCTTGACGTTCCAACGCTTTACGCGCTGCTGAAGCTGCGGGTGGAGGTCTTCGTGGTGGAACAGGCCCGCCCGTATCCGGAGTTGGACGGGCGTGATCTGCTCGCCGAAACCCGGCATTTCTGGTTGGCGGCCCCCGACGGCGAGGTCATCTGCACGCTGCGGCTGATGGAGGAACACGGGGGCGGGCAGAAGGCATTTCGGCTCGGACGGCTGTGCACCGAACGCAGCGCGCGCGGCCAGGGCCACACCACCCGGCTGTTGCGCGCGGCGCTGGCCGAGGTGGGCGACTATCCCTGCCGGATCGACGCGCAGATCTACTTGACGGACATGTATGCCCAGCACGGATTCGTCCGGGACGGCGACGACTTCGTCGACGACGGAGTTCCGCACGTACCAATGGTCAAGCCCGGTTTTGCGGGGCAGCCGTGAGACTCGCCGGCTGATGTCGTCGCCCGAGAACCCTTATCTGGTCGGCTTGCGGCTGACCGGCAAAAAGGTCGTTGTGGTCGGCGGCGGCAACGTTGCTCAGCGCCGGCTTCCGCTACTGATCGCCAGTGGCGCCGACGTGCACGTCATCACCCCAACGGCCACCCCCGCGGTCGAGGC
>NZ_JBAPPI010000388.1:0-8432 GCF_049280035.1 Mycobacterium sp.
AAGTGGTGGCCCGCGAGATGCGGACGAGCACCACCGGCTGCGCTGTGGACGACCTGGACGTCGTCGTCACAGTCGAGGTGCGCCTCGGTGTCGGCGGATGGGGCAGCGCGCGGGCCGCCGCCCGCGCCGGCCCGGCTGACCGGGTTTAGCCGCCGGTTGGATCGGAATCGGACAGGCCCGCGTCCGCGAGTTCGGCCGCTGTGGGCAACCGCAATGAGACCAGCCCGGCGAATGTCTTCTGCTCGACTTCCACCCGGTTGACGGTCACATGCACCGGAATCCAGCTGCCGTTATGGCCCGGCATGCGCAGCACCCCGCTGGTGGCGCCGCCGGCGAACTCCGCCGTCATGGCCGCCATCCTCGATTCGTCGCTGGGATGCACCCGTGCATCGATCGCAATACGTCGCCAGTCATAAAACGGACAGGGCTCGTCGAGCCATTTCAACAGCGTCCAGCTGGCGGGATCGAACAACGCCCGGTGCACACCCGGCTGTGCCAACCCGTGCAGGATCCGCTGCGCAAGTCGGTCGGTCGACGGTGCCGGGTCGGCCGGTTCGGCACGCCAATTCATCCCCCGTGCGATCACGTGGTCGCGGCCATCCGGCCCGGGCTCCAGCCCGTTGCGAGCCACAAAGCTCACCCGGATGTGATTGCCCTGCCAATCCGTGCTGTCCCAGGTGTCGCACAGCGTTTGACCTGGTTGCGACCGGACCGCCGCCGCCAGCGCCCTACCTTCATTCGGCTTGAGATCACCCGACGGCCAGCTGTCCGCGAACGCGCGACCCTCGGGATCCTCGACCTCGAGATTCCTGCCGGTGTTGGCCAGTGACTCCGGCGTATCGGTGGCCACTCTAAGAGTCATGTTCCATTTCAGCGGGCCCGGGATCGGCCGCTCAGGCGGCTCGACCCCAGCCGGCCCGCTCCAGATATGCACACCGTGCATGCAGCCGTCGGACATCAACACTGGCTCGGTGCGGATCACTCGGTCGCTTTTGGGTGTGATGCTGACCAGGCTTTGGCTATTTTGCAACGACTCCGCGATTGCGGCTTGGATGGCAGCAAGATGAGGATTACGCCGCAGAAACACGCTAATCGGAACAAGATTTCGCAATTGACGGCCCAGCGCCACCACCGCCGGTTCGTTGCCCAGCGTTTCCACCAGCAGCCAGTCGCGCGCCATGCTTCGACATTTTACCGATCTGGCAAGGGATAACTCGTTGCCGCCCTGCTCAATCCGGCGAAGTGTGGCGGAAGTCAACCTAAGGATGACCTTGATACGTCAGCCGGCAACTTGCACAGGTCAGCGCGGCCGGGTATTTTGCTGCTGCGCCCATTGGGATAGTGAGCGGATTGTGCTGTCCGACCGTTCGCCGCACTGGTTTGTAATTTCGGCATGTGCGCGTTTCTTCAGCAGCGAGGAAATGTGTTTTCGTGGCGGCCGCCACGACACAGACACGTGGAAGTCGACCGTCGAGGGGTCGGTCGTCATCGCGATGTCGCGTCGTGTGCCAGCGCCGTGAGGACCAAGCGCAACACGCGCACAGCCCCGGCCTTATCCAGTGGTTCGTTACCGCTGCCGCATTTCGGCGATTGCACGCAGGACGGACATCCCGACGGGCACTCACACGCCTCGATAGCGGCAGCGGTGGCACCCAGCCAGGTGCTCGCGCGGCGGAAACCCTGTTCGGCGAAACCCGCTCCGCCCGGATAGCCGTCGTAGACGAAGACGCTGGGCAGCCCATCGGACTCTGGACCCACCGCGGTAGACAGGCCGCCGATGTCGCCGCGGTCGCAGCTGGCCACCAGGGGCAGCAGCCCGATCGCGGCGTGCTCGGCGGCGTGTAGTGATCCAGGGATTTGCGGCGCGTCGATCCCGTTGCGGCGCAGAGCTTCCGGCGTGATCGTGTACATCACCGCGGTGGTGGCCAGCGTGTACGCCGGCATATCCAGCTCGATGAAGTCAATGACCTCCCCGCTCAGCCGACGGCGCAAATAGCCGACGACTTGACTGGTGACGCTGACTGGTACCAGGCCTAACGTGACCGAACCGAATACCCGCCGTTCACCGGCGCCGGTGACCGCGATGTCGGTGAATTCCCTTGCAAACGTCGCGTATCCGGGATCTTCGGCGTGAACGAAAGCCACGCCCCCTTCGAAGTCCAGCGAATCGACAACGTAACTTTCGCCTTGATGCAGGTATACCGCCCCGGGGTGCACCGAAGCGGCGGACTGTCCGACACCGGCGGTCCCCAGCAACCGTCCGGTCCCGCTCTCCACGATGACGATCTGGCCGCCCGTCGACCCCCGAATGTCCACCGCCGGATGCGGATCGACGCCCGGGGCCGGGTAGTACCTGCCGGATCGTCGTCGCAACAGCCCGTCATCGACGAGTCCCTCGGCGACCTCCTCGGCCCCCAACGTTCGCACCTCGGCGTCCTCTAGGGGCAATTCCGTTGCAGCACAAAGTAACTGCGGGCCAAGGATATACGGGTTGGCCGGATCGATCACTACGCGTTCGATCGGCTTGTCCAGCAACGCGGCGGGGTGATGCACCAGATAGGTGTCCAACGGATCGTCGCGGGCGACGAGCAAGACCAGCGCGCCCTGACCACGTCGCCCAGATCGGCCGGCCTGCTGCCAAAACGACGTGACCGTCCCGGGGAAGCCGGCCATCACCACGGCGTCGAGCCCGGCGATATCGACACCTAACTCCAGCGCATTAGTGGTGGCCAGACCTCGCAGCTGCCCGTCGACCAGCGCGCGTTCGAGCGCGCGACGGTCCTCGGGCAGATAACCCGCGCGATAAGACGCCACCGACTCGGTGAGCTCCGGAGCGATGTCTTCCAGCCGCGCACGTGTTGCCAGCGCGGTCAATTCGGCGCCCCGCCGCGACCGGACAAAGGTCAGCGTGCGCGCCCCTTCGGCGATCAGGTCGGCCATCACTCGTGCCGCCTCGCTACCGGCGGACCGTCGCACCGGAGCGCCGTTTTCGCCGACGAGGTCGGTGCGCAGTGCCGGCTCCCACAACGCCACCGTGCGGGCGCCCTGTGGCGAACCGTCCTCGGTGATCTCCGCCACCGGCTGGCCGATGAGCTCGGCGGCAGTTGCACCTGGGGCTGCGGTTGTCGCGCTGGCGAAAACAACGGTCGGTGTTGTGGCCGAGTCGGCCGAGTAGCGTGCGCATAACCTCAGCAGGCGACGCAGCACCATCGCAACGTTCGAGCCGAAAACACCGCGGTAGTAATGGCATTCGTCGACAACCAGGAAACGAAGGCCGCGCAGAAATACCGCCCACCGGGCATGGTTGCGCAACAGTGCCAGGTGGACCATATCGGGGTTGGAGAACAGCCACCGCGAGCGCTCGCGCGCGAAACGTCGCACCTCGGCCGGACTGTCACCGTCGTAGGCCGTCGGCGCGACATCACCCAACCGGGGTATCGCCGCGGTCAGCGCATGCGCGGCCCGCAATTGGTCGTGGCCAAGCGCTTTCGTCGGCGACAAGTACAGCGCCCGGGCCCGCGGATCGGACGCCAGCGCGTTGAGGATGGGAAGCTGATAGGCCAACGATTTCCCCGATGCTGTGCCAGTGCTGATAACCACATGACGACCGGCATGCGCGAGCTCCGCTGCGTCAGCCTGATGTGCCCACGGCGAACTGATACCGCGATCGGTGAAGGCGCGCACCACGTCCGGCTCGGCCCATGCCGGCCACGGACGTCGGCGGCCTTGGCTTGGCGGCAGCTCGGCGACATGACGTAGCGGGTGTTCTCCCGGTTCGCTACCGGCGACCGCGGCGGCGAGCAGTTCGCTGCCGAACGTCACCATGTGTCCGCCCCTCCTGGTGAGCTAATTGCCGAATACCTCAACCGACGGCGACCCCGCGGCCAGGGGTTTGGTGCATCTCACCTGAATTGTTTACCTCTTGGTAGCTGAATTGATCACCTGAGGCTGTCGCAGACGCGATGAACGTGATTGACTGTTTGCGGTCGCAGCTTCTGTGTTCGTGTAAAACTTTCGCAGGATCAACGTTGCGGCCGCGGTTCCTGCGAGGTTGTAGGTCGGGTGAAGTTCCGGCGACTCGGCAAGGTATAGCGGTCGGAACGGGCCCGGTGCACCGAAAGGCGGTGTACCGCACCCGAGAAGTAAAGGAAAGATCAAGAAATGCCACAGGGAACTGTGAAGTGGTTCAACGCGGAGAAGGGATTCGGCTTCATCGCCCCCGAGGACGGTTCAGCCGACGTGTTTGTCCACTACACGGAGATCCAGGGAAGCGGCTTCCGCACCCTCGAGGAGAACCAGCGGGTCGAGTTCGAGGTCGGCCAGAGCCCCAAGGGTCCCCAGGCCACCGGCGTCCGCTCCATCTGAGAATCCTCTGACGACAACCCCCCGCGCGGTCCGGAGTTTCCGGGTTCGGTCGGGGGGTTTTCGCTGTGGTCGCGCGGCCGCTGCGCAAAGCGTGCGGCGGGCGGGCCCTGATCGCGCGGCTCGCCCCCTCGCCTCTGGGGGTCCCCCCACAGCGCGCCACGGCGCGCATCGTCACCCGGGCGCTTACTGTCGGTGACGTGAGCCAGCTGTCCTTCTTCTCGGCGGAGTCGGTGCCGCCTGCGGTCGGCGACCTCACCGGGGTGCTGGCGGCCGCCGGCCAGATCGTGACGGTCGGCGGTGGGGCCAGGCTGTCGGTCGTTGTGGACCAGCCCTGGCGGGCCCAGGCGTTGGCCGAGATGATCGACGAGGCCGGTTTGGTGGCCGAAATCACCCAGACCGACGAAAACACTCCGCTGGTACGGACCGCCGTCGACGCCAGGCTGCGTTCCATTGCCGGCGACTGGACCCGCGGTGCCGTGAAGACCGTCCCCCCGCTGTGGCTGCCCGGTCCGCGCGAGCTGCGGGCCTGGATATTGGCGGCGGGCAGCCCAGAGGCCGACCGATATCTGCTCGGACTGGACCCGCACGCGCCGGACACCCATTCGCCGCTCGCATCGGCGTTGATGCGGGTCGGGATAGCCCCGACCCTGATCGGCACCCGCGGGGCTCGTCCGGCGTTGCGAATCAGCGGCCGGCGCAGGCTATCGCGCCTGGTAGAAAGCGTCGGGGAACCACCGGACGCCGCGGAGGCGTTGCCCTACTGGCCGCACGTTTAGCCGCGATTGGGCGGGCGTTGACCGGGGGGTCGGTTTGCGTCGGCCCATCCCGGGTGCCACATTGTCAGGTGTCCGCAGGGCCCAACGGCACCGCCAGTCGGCTCGGGACAAAGTGGAAAGTGAGCGTAAACGCAAGTGGCTGAAGCCGACCGGGCTGGCCCTCAAAATGGCAGGGGCAGTGGAAACACGCGGCGACTCGTCATTGTCGAGTCGCCGACGAAGGCGCGCAAACTGGCCGGTTACCTGGGCTCCAGCTACATCGTCGAGTCCTCGCGAGGCCACATCCGCGACCTGCCCCGCGCCGCGGCCGACGTGCCGGCCAAGTTCAAGTCGCAGCCCTGGGCGCGCCTCGGAGTCAACGTCGACGCCGACTTCGAGCCGCTCTACATCATCAGCCCGGAGAAGAAGAGCACCGTCAGCGAGCTGAAGGGCCTGCTCAAAGACGTCGACGAGCTCTACCTGGCCACAGATGGTGACCGCGAGGGCGAGGCCATCGCCTGGCACCTGCTGGAAACCCTCAAGCCGAATATCCCGGTCAAGCGGATGGTGTTCCACGAGATCACCGAGCCGGCGATCCTGGAGGCCGCCGAAAACCCCCGTGACCTGGACATCGACCTGGTCGACGCGCAGGAGACCCGCCGCATCTTGGACCGGCTGTACGGCTACGAGGTCAGCCCGGTGCTGTGGAAGAAGGTGGCGCCCAAGCTGTCGGCGGGCCGGGTCCAGTCGGTGGCTACCCGCATCATCGTGCAGCGTGAACGCGACCGCATGGCGTTTCGCAGCGCGTCGTATTGGGACATCGTCGCCCAGCTGGACGCCAGCGTCTCCGACCCGCAAGCCCAGCCGCCCACCTTCACCGCTCGGCTCGCAGGCGTCGACGGCCTGCGGGTTGCCACCGGCCGCGATTTCGACTCGCTGGGCCAGCTGCGCAAGGCCGACGAGGTTGTGGTCCTCGACGAGGCGAGCGCGACCGAACTGGCCAGGGGATTACAGGGCGCCCAGCTGTCGGTGGCGTCGGCGGAGGAGAAGCCCTACACCCGGCGTCCGTACCCGCCGTTTATGACATCGACGCTGCAGCAGGAGGCCGGCCGTAAGCTGCGGTTCTCCTCAGAGCGCACGATGAGCATCGCGCAGCGCCTCTACGAGAACGGCTACATCACTTATATGCGTACCGACTCGACGACGCTGTCGGGGTCGGCGATCAACGCGGCGCGCACTCAGGCGCGTCAGCTCTATGGCGAGGAGTTCGTCTCGGCGTCGCCGCGTCAGTACACCCGCAAGGTGAAGAACGCCCAGGAGGCGCACGAGGCGATCCGGCCCGCCGGTGAGACGTTCGCGACCCCCGACGCGGTGCGGCGCGAGCTCGACGGCGATGAATTCCGGCTCTACGAGCTGATCTGGCAGCGCACGGTGGCTTCGCAGATGGCCGACGCGCGCGGCACCACGCTGAGCCTGCGGATCGCCGGCACGGCGGGTGGCCCCGCCGGAAAGCGGGAAGTGGTGTTCTCCGCTACCGGTCGCACCATCACATTCGCCGGCTTCCTGAAGGCCTACGTGGAAACGGTGGACGAGCTGGCCGGCGGCGAGGCCGACGACGCCGAGCGCCGGCTGCCGCACCTGACCGAGGGGCAGCGGCTGGCGGCCCTTGAGCTCAACCCGGACGGCCACTCCACCAACCCGCCGGCGCGCTACACCGAGGCCTCGCTGGTCAAGGCCCTCGAGGAGCTTGGCATCGGCCGCCCGTCGACCTACTCGTCGATCATCAAGACCATCCAGGACCGTGGCTACGTGTACAAGAAGGGCAGCGCTCTGGTGCCCTCGTGGGTCGCGTTCGCCGTCACCGGTCTACTGGAACAGCATTTCGGCCGGCTGGTCGACTATGGCTTTACCGCGGCGATGGAAGACGAGCTCGACGCGATCGCCTCCGGACAGGAGCACCGCACCAACTGGCTCAACAACTTCTACTTCGGCGGCGACCATGGCGTGCCCGATTCGGTGGCACGCTCCGGCGGGCTAAAGAAGCTGGTCGGGGTCAACCTCGAAGGGATCGACGCTCGAGAAGTCAACTCCATCAAGGTCTTTGACGATTCCGAAGGACGCATCATCTATGTGCGGGTGGGCAAGAACGGACCCTACCTGGAACGGATGGTGCTCGGCGACGACGGCGAGTTGAAACCGCAGCGGGCCAACCTCAACGACACGCTCACTCCCGACGAGTTGACTTTGGAAGTGGCCGAACAGCTTTTCGCCACACCCCAGGAGGGCCGGACGCTCGGTGTGGATCCGGAGACCGGTCACGAGATCGTCGCCAAAGACGGTCGCTACGGGCCATATGTCACCGAGATCCTGCCGGAGCGCCCCCCTGAAGACACCGACCCCGACGCCGTCGCTGCCACGAAGGGCAAAAAAGCCCCCGGCCCCAAGCCGCGCACGGGTTCGCTGTTGCGCAGCATGGATTTGCAGACCGTCACGCTGGAGGACGCGCTGAAACTCCTGTCGCTGCCCCGAGTCGTCGGTGTTGATCCAGACTCCAGTGAGGAGATCACCGCACAAAACGGGCGTTATGGCCCATATTTGAAGCGCGGCAACGACTCTCGCTCGCTGGCCACCGAAGACCAGATGTTCGAAATCACTCTCGAGGAAGCGTTGAAGCTCTACGCGGAGCCGAAACGTCGTGGTCGGCAGGGTGCCGCGGCTCCACCGCTTCGTGAGCTGGGCAACGACCCGGCGTCGGGCAAGCCGATGGTGATCAAGGACGGTCGATTCGGCCCGTATGTCACCGACGGCGAGACCAATGCCAGCCTGCGCAAAGGCGACGACGTGCTGTCGATCACTGACGAGCGTGCCGGGGAATTGCTGGCCGACCGGCGCGCCCGGGGCCCGGTGAAGCGGACGGCCAAGAAAACAGCGAGCAAGAGGCCGGCGAAGAAAGCGGCCAAGCGCAGCTAGCCCGTCGCTCTGAGCGGCGCAAACCCGGGCTTGAGTCTCCTTAGGTTTCTTTTTTCCAGATTTTTGCTTAAAACAGGGTGATTCTCAGCCAGTTCTCAGGTACAGTAATGCACGTCAGCTGTGAACTGGTCACGGTGGCATTTAGGGAGAGCAATGCGAACCGCCGCCCGATACTGCATCACCGCTGGTGTTGCGCTCGGTGGCCTCAGCATCATCATCGCCGCACCGGCGGCGCCCCCGCTGCACGACATCCAGGTGCCGGCGGTGCAACTCTCCGGGAACACGCACGAGAATCCGGATGTGAACAGCCCGTCCGTCGCTGACTTACTGCAGGTCATGTAC
>NZ_JBAPPI010000389.1:0-6487 GCF_049280035.1 Mycobacterium sp.
TCGCCAGACCGTCATCGGCCGGCGCGGCCGCCAACCGCTCGATCGCGGCCTCGGCTTCGGCCACGTCGCTGTCGGCGGCGCCGTCCAGCAGCGTCTCCACCAGAGCACCAGACGCCGCAGTGCCCCATGCCAGCAGCCGGCCCTCACGGAACAAACGGTCTGCGGCGGCACGCATGAGCAATATTGCCTCGTCACGGTCTCCGCGCCGAGCCCTTTCACGCGCCAAGTACATGTCGACGATCGGTAACTGGCCGAGGTTGTATCCCCGGCGCCGAAACTCTTGACCGACCTGGGCCAGCAGTTTCTCTCCGCGGTCACGCTCCGCATCCGTGTGGCGGTGCACCAGCGCAACGCCCAGCGTCAACTGGGAGAGGGCCACGCCGAGATCATCACCGGATCGTTCAGCAATCTGTAGGGCAGCCTCGATTTCGCGCATCGCGCCATCGTCGGCTGTTAGCACGCCATTCGTTATCCCCGGCCAGTAGCCGACGGAGACTACTGTGACGGAGGACGCAGGGTCGGCGCTGTGGGTTATGGCCAGGGCCTGGCGCAGGTCGTCGCGCCATCCGGGACGACCCAGACACGAACGGGCCATAGCCCGCGTCGTCAAGGCGGCCGCTAACGGAGACCACGCGCCAAGGAGGTTGCCCTTTGCGGCATCACCATCGGCTAGGTCGATGACCCGCTGCGACCACTCCAGCACATCAGACCACTCGGAGCTGTCAATCTTGGCGTAGATTGCCGGGGGGAACAGCGCCAACGTCAAGGTGGGATCACCAATGGACTCGATGAGGGCTACGGCTTCGGAAGCCAGCTGCGACGCCTCAAGGATCCTGTCCTGATACAAGTGATCCATCACCAGGCCCACCATGGCGATGGCCAGTGACGCCTTATCCCCTGCAGCGGCGCACAATTCATGCAGTTCATCGAATCGGGCCCCGGAAACATTCACATGTACTCGCCAGGCGGTCGCGCACAACATGGTGCGCGGGGCGATGCGCATGGTTGTGCGGTCCGGCTCCTCGGCAGGTAACGCATCGGCGATCCTTGTGGCGCGCTCCCAACTTTGTCGCGCCGCGGCGATGTCGCGCTTGGTTGCCCACTTTGCGGCGCGCATGTGCCAGCCGTAGGCGGCGTGCCCGTCACCGGCGGCCTCCAGATGCTCGGCGATCAGCGCCGCGTTCTGCTTTGCCGCTGCCGACTCACGTGATTCGATCGCGGCCGCGACGCGCCGGTGCAGCTCTGCCCGATCGGATTTGAGCTGTGATTCGTAGGCCACCATGCGAATCAGCGGATGGTGAAACCCATACTCGCCGCTACCGGTGAACCTGACCTGATCGACGAATTCGGCTCTCACCAGCTCTGCGAGTGCCGGCTGAATACCAAGGCCGGCCAGCAGGTCGGGACTGAACCGCGATCCGACCACCGCCGCAGCTCGCAGCGTCTGTTTGGCGGCCACGTCGAGGCGGTCGATGCGGGCGGCGATGGCGGCCTGCAGGGTGGCCGGCACCCGCACCTCGGTCATTTCGGTGCGGCAGACGTACGCTCCGCGCTGGCCTTGCAGCACGCCACGTTCGGCCAAGTCACGGATGATCTCTTGCGCGAAGAACGGGTTGCCGTCCGCGCGTGATGCGATCACCTCGGTGAGATCACGAACGGAGCGGTCAGTCCCGAGCAGTTCATCAATCATCGCCGCGGCTTCGCTTTGGGTCAGCGGCGCCAGCGCAAGCGTCTGGGCCGCCGGTAGCTGCGCTAGTGCTCCGTGGTACTCGGACCGATATGTGGTCAGTACCAGCGAGGGGGTTCGCGGGATGATCGCGATTAAATCGGCCAACATGGAATCGCTGACGCCGTCAATCCAATGGGTGTCCTCGAGGATGTAGAGCGCGGGATCGGTGCGGGCCGACTGAGTCGCGTTGATCAACGCGGTCAATCGCCGCCGTCGCGCATCCGGGTCGATCCTTGGCAGCGCAGTATTGGGGTCGGCGATGCCCAACAAATCATCCAGCAGCAGCAAGTCCTCGGGATCGGCATCGGGCGGAGCCTGGCTGCGCGCCTTTGCCCGCGCGGCCGCAGCGTCAAGGTCACTGATACCGCCCTCCGCCCGCAGCAGCCGTGCCACCACCGCGAACGGAATGTGACTGGTATGTGATTCGCAATGCGTTGAGTAGACCTGTACACCAAGGGTTTTAGCCAGTTCGACGGCCTCAGACACCAGGCGGGTCTTGCCGATGCCCGCCGGCCCCACCACATTCACGACACACCCGCGCCCGTTGGTGGCCCGCTCCAGCATCGCCGCGATGGTGTGCAGCTCCGCTTCCCGTCCCACCAGGGTTGACCGCACCTCAGAGCCGGGCTCGCGCCGCGCTGCCACCCCGCGCAGCCGGCGCGCCGGCACCGGTTTGGCGGCCCCCCTGATGTGCACCATTTCTGGCTCACCTAACACCGTGGCATCCTCTACCAACCGAGCGGTGGACTCGCTGAGCAGCACACCCTGTGGCGGGGCGACCGATTCCATTCGCTGGGCCATCCCGACAGTCGTTCCCACAGCGGTGTAACCCAATCCCCCAGAGCCGATCTCGCCGACGATGACCTCACCTGAATTCAGGCCCACCCGCAGTTGCAGTCCGACGGCATCGCGAGCCTCGACGTCGACGGCCAGCCGCGCCAGCTCCTCTTGAATACCCAGCCCGGCCAGGCAAGCCCGAAAAGCGTGATCCTCCAAGGAAGTCGGCGCACCGAATACCGCCATGATCCCGTCGCCGGTGAACTTATCCACCGTCCCGCCGAATCGGCGCACCACCGCCGATGCGCGGTTGACAAGCTCGGTCATGATCTCGCGGAACCGCTCGCCTCCCACCGCCACCGCAAGGTCCATGGAATCGACCACATCGGCGAACAACACCGTTACCTGCTTGTACTCCGCCCCGGGAAATGACACTATGTCCGGCCCACCTGCCCGGCCAGCCGGCCTGGGTTCCGGTGTGCCGGAGCGAGATGCCGAAGGTGAGCTTTCGTGCAGGGCCATCGTGTCGACCGGCAACCCCTGGCGCGCCTGAGCGCCTTGCAGTAGTTCACCGAGCCCTTCGGCGGTGGGCCGATCTGAAAGGTTACGGGCCATCGCCCGCTCCACAACACCGGCGACAGCGTCGGGAACCCGAAGTTCACGCAGATCGGGCAGCGGTGCACCGGCGATCCGGGCAAACTGCGCCAGCAGGTCCTCGTCGTCACGACGTTCGAAGGCGGCATGCCCGGCCAAACCACAAAACAGCGTCGCGCCCAACCCGTAGACATCGCATGCCGGGCCGGCCGGATCACCGCCAATCACTTCCGGTGCGGTAAACGCCGGTGAGCCAACGAAAAGCCCGGTCACCGTCTTAAATCCCGACCCAGCCGTGCGGGCGATGCCGAAATCACCTAACGCCGGCTCCCCGTAGTCGGTGAGCAAGACGTTGGCCGGCTTGACATCACGATGCACAATGCCCAACCGATGCGCCGAAGCCAACGCCGCGGCCATCTTCACCCCCAACCGCAGCACCTCATCAACGCCCAACACCCCCACCTCGGCGATGCGGTCACCCACACTGCCTGCCGCACAGAAGGGCATCACCAAAAACGGTCGGCCACTGGCGATCTCACCGATCTGCAACACCGACACAATGTTGGGATGCCCGGTCAACTGCGCCATCGCCTGCTGCTCACGCACAAACCGGGCCCGGGTGTCGTCCAACTCCACGGTGAGCACTTTGACCGCCACCAACCGGCCCAGCCGAACCTGCCGGCAGCGATAGACCACTCCAAAACCGCCGCGACCCACCTCGACGGCATCCGCAAAACCAACAGCAGCCAACTCGGCGACAATCCCACCGGCAGCAGGCCGCACCGAAACCGACCCAGCCAGCTCACCCAGTCCATATTGGGTTTCGCCCGGGTCGTGCGGCGTCCCACCAACGTCACCTAGATCGGCATCCATCACCGGACCTCCAGGCGGTTAACCATAGTCCGGCCAGCTAACACCTGCAGCTGAAACAGCCCGAGCCGCGCCCCACCACGCATCGGCTATCCAACACCTGTGCATCAAGAACGCCTCTGGCCCATGCTTTGCACACCGGAGTGCCGAACTGCGCAGTCAGATTTAGACGGCCGCTGGTTGTAGCTCAGCAGCCGGATCGGCAAACACGGCCTGGAGCACCTCAACTAATGGCGGCGTTGCAGGTGCCGGCGTGACGGCGGGCAAGCCAGTGAGGACACCCGCATAGTCGGCCAAGTAGAGCCGACCGGTAGAGAGGCTCGCCACGCACGATGGCCAGCCGCCGATTGTGATGTGGCCGAAGACCTCGTCGGTTACCGCGCAGATCACCGAGACGCCGTCGCGCTCCACGACATATACCTTGGCGCCATCTGAGCTCACAGCCACTTGTGCTGCGAACTCGCCGACCTTGACGACCGCACCGATCGCATGGCTTGCAACGTCGATACGGATCACAGCGGCAGCCCCGCGCGGGTGGTGAGCCAGCACGTAAACCGCTGTGCCGTCTGGGCTGAGCGCAACGTCCCTTATCGGCGCCCCGATCGGTACGGTTGCGACTAATCGACCTTCGGCACCGTCAACGACAGCAAGCTCGCCGTCACGCGGGCTGGAGATACCCAGGTACAGCATCCCGCCGTCGCCAGCCCGTACGACATCGATGATCGCTGCATCGCCTGTTGCGATCGCCATCGGCGTGACCGCCTCCGTCGCGATATCGACCACCGCGACATCGTTTCCCAGCCGTCCGGTCCTGGCTGCGAACACTCGAGCGCCGTCCGGGCTGGCTGCCATGCTGGTGATGGTGAATGCAAGAGGATGCGCCGAAACCAGGGTTCTAGTTTCCAGGTCGAGTACGTAGACCGCATCGCAGCTCGCCGACGTCGTTGCGACGAAAGCACGACTGCCTGCCACTGCAACAGCCACAGGATCACTGTCGAGCCGGATGAGGCTGGCGGCAGCGGGATCATCAACGTCGAGGATCGATACTGCGCTGTCGCGCGGATGTGTCACGACTAGTGTGGTGCCAGCGGGATCGGCGGCGACATCGCCAATCGGGTTGCAATTCAGCGTAATCGGGTCCATTGTCGCCTTTGGCCACTCGTAGATGGGCGCACCGGGCTATCGTCTTAGGTGGTCGACATGTCCATGTACATGGACTGAATGCCGACACGACCGGGACCGGTAAAGCGATTGAAGACGAGATTGCCGGTGCCGCCGAATATTCCGGAGCGCAGTCCATAGACTTTCGGATCCATCCGCACACTCTCGTCGCGGTAGACCCAACTTCCCGGCTCCACGTCGATCTCCTCACCGGGAGCCAGGACTTTCTCAAAAACGTTGCCGTAGCCGTGCAACCACACCACACCCTCGGACTGGGTCGCGGCGAACCGGTCCACGAAGAAACCGGTCGAGCCGAGCAGCATGTTTTTGACCCCCTTCTGGCGGGTGAATCCATATTCCAAATTGCCAGTTGCCGCCAAGTATTGGTGCTAGCGTACCTCAATTGCGGCGCCGGGGGTAAGTGCAGCGGAAATACGTGCCCGGTACTGTCGCGGGAAAACGCCACCTGACCCGGCCCGCGCGCCTCGGTCAAAAGCAGTTGCATGCCAGCGATCATGCGCTTGAACGCACCCTTGCCCCTGAGCCCGATGGCGAGCGCCGGATCTTTCCACAGCAACACGTGGTGCTCGAAAAACACCGGCACGCTGCCGTCGAGCCGAATGTGCAGCACCGGCACCAGCTCTCCTTCGATGCGGTAATACACACCCGGCGCCCGCCCATCTCCGACGGTGGTCGGCAACAACTGCGGTGGCTCGGACCGATAGGAATCGCTGATCTTGGTCTGACTCATTTACTGGCTCCTTCGCGCGTTTCGAGGTCGAACTCATCGGCAAAAGGCTGGTTACCAATGGGCGCCGACTTTGGCAGTGCTGCACAGACATTGCCGATCTCGTGCCACCCCTAGCGTTGCGCTATTGACGGCACGGTCGGCGGGCGTTCTTCTGACGACAATTCAAGGTCGCCTGGCATAGCGGGTCAGGAACCCAATGGCCGCGATCGCTGCGACGGCGCCAACCACGCCCCACAGCACGACGGAAAATAACAGCGACCCGAATAGGAAGTCGTACGTCATCATGAGGTAAAACGACCAGAGCACACGGTAGAGGCACCAGAGCGCGAGCACTCCACTGCCGATCCCGATGATCAGGCTCCGGTTGCGATCGACGCGGTCGATCTGTTCCTCGATGTTGGTGGGTAGGATCTTCATTTCCGTATTCCTTTCTTTGAGGCGCCGCCTCATTGGCGGTCAGCCGGTAACTACAACGCCAGTTATGGGCAGGTGACGTCGATTTCGAAGGGCTTGGTCACCGGTCCTGCCATTGGATTGGACAGGTCTGCACCGCTGGCCGTGCCGGTGATCTTGTAGGACTTGCCGTCCTTGGTGGCCTTGGCGCT
>NZ_JBAPPI010000390.1:0-2636 GCF_049280035.1 Mycobacterium sp.
GTACACCAGGGAGGTTCGGTAACGGTCGGTCAGACCGGACAGCACCCCGAGCAGTGCCTCCCGGCCCGGCTGGTCGACCATGCTGGTGACCTCGTCGGCGATGAGCAGCGCCGGCTCCCGCGCCAGCGCCGCGGCCACGGCCAGGCGCTGCAGTTCACCGCCGGACAGGCCGCCGGTGTCGCGTTCGGCGAGGCCGGCCAGCCCGACTTCACTGAGTAATCGGTTGACATCGGTGGTCTTGCCGGGAGGCAGTCCCCACACCACGTCGTCGGCGACCCGCGTACCCAGCACCTGGCTTTCCGGGTGCTGCATGATGACGGCGGTGCCACCGAGTTGACCAAGACCCACCGCACCAAGGCGTTCGACCGTGCCCGAGGTCGGTTCGCGGCCGGCCAGGATCAGCATCAGCGTGGTCTTCCCTGAGCCGTTGGCACCGGTGACCGCAACGTGTTCGGCTGGCCGCACATCCAGGCTGACCGCACGCAGTGCGTCGTAGTCTGTGTGCGGGTAGCGCAGGCGCACCTCGTCCAGCCGCACCGGGACCGGCTGGATCGGCCCGGTCCCGGCCGACGCGTCCAGTTTGTGCACATCGGGAATGCCGCCCAGCCGCTCCAGCACGCGCGAGAGCGCCCACCAACCGATCAGTGAGGCGCCCATGATGGCGACGACGGCGACTCCCACGGCGAGCCACTGCCAGTAATCCAATGCGCCGGCGAAGATCCGCTTGACCTCCTGCGCGACCACCTGCAGGTGCGGCACCCGCCCCAGGACTGTCGCGACTCCGTTCACGGCGGCGGTGATCGCGTGGAACAACAGCAGCCGAAGCCGCGCCAGGACCGTCAACGCGATGACCACCACGGCACCGGCGACAACACCGGCGCCAATGGATGCCGCGGTGACGGTCCGCGGGCCGTGACCGCGGCGTTTCACGATCCCAGCCAGCCCGCCGACATAGGCGCAGAGCGCGACCGCCCCGAAGCCGCTCAAGCCGACTACCAAGAAGCCGATCACAGCGGCTGCGACCGTCGCGGTGATCAGAACGCGGATCCGATAGCGGTAGGCCAGCAGCCCCATCGGCACGGCGCCCAGCAGACCCAGCCCACCTGCGTGCGGGAGGACGACCGCAATGATCGCAACCGCAGCGCACAGAGCACCCATCACCGATGCCTGCGCGAGTTCGCTGGGTCGTAGCGATTCAGCCTGACCAAAGCTGCTCATCGACGACGTGTGACAGTCGTCGGTATCATCCCGATAACCCGCGTGAATCATATTGCCCCGTCACCAAATCGAGCCTACGACGCGTTTGCCTGGTAAGCGAAGCAAAGCGTCCTGAACATGGGAGCGCCAGCGTACAAACGGTTTGCTGAGAAGTCGTTGAGAAATTCGCTGACCTCGATGTCCCCGGGCTCTGACCTGCATGGATTCTGGTGGAGCTAACGGGACGCGAACCTCCCCAGACGCTGACGCCTGCCGACGGCGGGATTAGGCGCGAGGCCCGCCTACTGGCCCGCGATGTGGGCCATATCGATGGCGTACTGACTCACGAAGGTGCCCGCCGGCGGATCACCTTTGCCGCATGTTCCGTCGGATTCACCGGGACGTTTGATCCACAAGTAGGCGTCGGCGTGCGCGCCCCCGGTAGCCGTGGTCGGCGGAGTGCCCAGTGCTCGGCCGCTGGGGTTGCACCAGTTGAGCCCGGAGTCGGGCGCTGGTCCGGCGCCGTTGCGCGACGTGTCGATCACGTAGTGCGAACCGTTGGTGAGCGCCGAAATCGCCTCGCCGTAACCGATTTCGTCGCCGGTGGTGAAGAAGTTCGCAGTGTTGATGCTGAAACCCCGCGCGTGGCCGACACCGACCTTGTTGAGCCTGGCGGCCATGTCCTCGGGGCTATGCCAGCGCAAGTGACCAGCGTCGACATACACGGCCGTGGCTGGATTGCGCGTCAGCGTGTCGACAGCGTAGCGAATCAAGTCGAAGCGTTCTTGGCGCTGGTCAGCCGACAGGCAGTCGGCCATGGCGAGTGCATCGGGTTCGACGATGATCGCCGCCCGCGAAGCGCCCACGTCGGATGCGATGCCGTCGATCCACGCGCGGTAGTCGTCAGCCGTCGCCGAGCCACCCGCAGCGAAGCTGCCACAGTCGCGGTGGGGGATTCCATAAATTGTCAGAACCGGGATGGCGCCCGCAGCCTGCGCGTCGCTGGTGTACTTGGCGACCGTAGCTGCGGAAGAACCCGGGACGATCCAGTACGCCTGCGGCGTGTTGGCGACGGCGGTCAATTCGGGACTCGGCGGATCGGCATGCTGCGCGGCACGCATAGCCGCTGAGGTGGGATTGACGTAGAAGGGCATACCGGCCAACGGGTTGGCGTCATCGGCCAAGCGCACCGCTGGGGCGGGACGGACCTGCCCCGGGTCGGCACAAAAACCCACACCGGCAACGGCCGCAACCGTGAGGAAGGGGGCGATCCACCGCGCGACTGCACCAGCAACTGAGAACATCACCCCAGGAAAATTAGTGCATTGAGCGCCAATCGCCGACGGCAGGGTGGCGGATCGTGTTGTGGCCGAGCTTGCGATTGTGCATGGGTTCGCGCGCCGACTTCTGGTGTTCGAGCTGCCGGATCAACTCATGCT
>NZ_JBAPPI010000391.1:0-3422 GCF_049280035.1 Mycobacterium sp.
CCACCGGGGACCGGTAAGCACCCGCATGGCGGCCGCACCGGCGGTCGGTTCGGCGACCAGGCGCAGCATTGCGACCACGTCGGCGACTTCGGGCACCGACAACAACCCGGCCAGTCCGACCACTTCGACCGGGACGCCGCGGGCGCGCAGCGCGGCGGCCATCGGTTCGGCGTCGGCGTTGCGCCGCACCAAGATCGCCGCGGTCGGGGGCACGACGCCATCGTCGGCGGCCTGCTGATAACACCGGTGCAGGTGATCGGCGACCCACTCCCGTTCGGCCTGTACGTCTGCCAGCAGCGCGCAGCGGACCGTGCCGGGCTGAGCGTCGGGGCGAGAACGAAGCGCGCGCACCGCAACTGATCGTCGCCGCGCGTCAGCCGACACGGCGTTGGCCACATGTAGCGCCCGCGGCGGATTGCGCCAGCTGGTTCGCAGTTCGAGGACCGGCGCCGGGCTGCCGTCGGGTCGCGGGAAGTCGGTGGTGAACCGGGGCAGATTGGTCGCCGAGGCACCCCGCCACCCATAGATCGACTGGATTGGGTCACCGACGGCGGTCAACGCCAAGTCATCGTCGACGCCCCCGCCGAACAGCGACGACAACAGGATGCGCTGGGCGTATCCGGTGTCCTGGTACTCGTCGAGCAGCACCACCCGGTAGCGACCGCGCAGTTGCTCACCGACCTGCGGGACCGCCGTCGCCAAACGCGCGGCGTAGGCCATCTGCATGCCGAAGTCCATCACCTTCTCGGCCCGCATCCGCCGGTGCAAGGCGTCGATGACCGGCACCAGCTCGGCACGCTCGGCCTGGGTGGCCAGCATCCGCAGCAGCCACTGGCTGGGCCCAGAGTTAGGTCCGCCCCGTTGGTAGCGGCCCGCAGGCAGGGTGTGCACCAGCCGTTCGAGCTCGTGGTGGGTATCGCGCAGCTGATCGGTGTCGACCAAGTGCTCGGCGAGTTGACCCGACAGCCGCAGCACCATCGAGGTGACCGCGGCCGGAGTCTTGTCGGTGTGCAGCTCCCCGGGATATCCGTTGACGACGCCGAATGCCAGTTGCCACAGTTCGGTCTCGCTGAGCAGCCGGGTGCCAGGCTCGACGGGCTGTGCGCGCGTTCCCGCCTCCGGCGACAGCAGACCGTATTCGCGCAGCAACTGGCCGGCGAAAGCGTGATAGGTGCTGACGACCGGCGTGCCGGCGGGCTCACCGGGTGGCGGGCCCGGCTGGCTGCCGATTGTCAATCCAGTGCCGCCCAGCCGGGCCAGCCGGGACCGGACCCGTCGCAGCAGCTGACCGGCGGCCTTGCGGGTGAAGGTCAGCCCCAGTACCTGGCCGGGTTCGGCGTAGCCGTTGGCGACCAGCCACACCACCCGCGCCGCCATTGTCTCGGTTTTCCCTGCGCCGGCCCCCGCGATGACCACCAGCGGCCCGGGCGGCGCAGCGATAACCGCCGCCTGCTCCGCCGTCGGCTCGAAAAGACCTAAGGCACATGCCAATTCGGCGGGACCGTAGCGGGCTGCAACTGGTGTCGTCATACCGCCCCCTCGGCGCGGGCATAGGCCGGGCAGCTCGGCCGCAGCGGACAGTGCGCGCAGCCGTCGTTGATCCGGGCGATGAACTGCGGCCCGGCCGTCGCCTCAGCAGCCTCCCGGACCAGGTTGCGCCACTCGACACGCGCCTCGGGTGTCAGCGGGTCCTGCTCGCGTTCGGTCGCGACGCCCGGCCCGGTCCTGCCTAGGTACACCAGTCGCGCGCCGCCCGGCTCGTCCCCGTCAGCTACCAGACCCTCGGCCACTGCCAGCTGGTAGGCGGCCAACTGGGCATGCCGTTGCGCGTCGTCCTTGCTGACGGGCGTCTTGCCGGTCTTGACGTCGACGATGACCAACCGCCCCGCTCCGTCGCGTTCGATCCGATCAACCCGGCCGCGCAGCCGCACGCTGGCACCACCACGGCCGTCGAGCACCCCGTCGATGTCGACTTCGACGCCGACCTCCGTTAACTCGCTACGGGTCTGGGCCCGCCACCCCAAGAACGCCTGGATCATCGCGCGATGGCGGGCCAGCTCGTTGGCTGCATACCAACGGGATTCGAAGGGCAGGTGCTGCCAGGCCCGCTCCAGGGCCGCCAGCAGCTGCGACTCGCTGCCTGCCGGTTCGGCGATCAGCGCGTGCAGCACCGAGCCGATCGTGGAGCGCAGGTCGCGGGCGTCGGTTCCGCCGTGGCGTTCGGCCAGCCAGCGCAGCGGACAGTCGGTCAGCATCTGCAGGCTCGACGGAGTCAGCGTGACGATGTGATCTGTGTGATCTTCCCTACTCCACAACGGTTCGGTGCTGCTAAGCGACGTCATGCCGTACCACCCGGCCGGGTCAGCACCCGGAACGCCTGCTGCGGCGAGCCGCGCCAATTGTGTTGCCGCGCAAGCACGCACCGCGTCACTCACCGCGCCCTGCGGTGCGCACGCCACCCCGCGCAGCCGGCCCACCACCGCGGCCGCCGACAGCACCCGCGGCGCAGTGACGGGTTGCAGTGCGGCATCGGGTGAAGCGGCATCGGCGCTGCCGGTGTCCCATTGCGAGATCTCGGAGAAGAACGGCGACGGCATAGCCGCATCACCGTCGTCGCTTGCCTCTCCCTCTACGGCCGTCACCAGCAACCGGTTTCGCGCCCGGCCCATCGCCGCAACCAACAGTCGCCGTTCCTCAGCCAACAGCGGTGCACGCATCGACGCGTTCTCGGCGACCCCGTCCAGCGCGTCCAGCAGCCGCTGGGTGCCGAGCACACCGCCGCGCGGAATCGTATTGGGCCACAACCCTTCCTGCAGGCCGGCGATGACCACCAGGTCCCACTCATGGCCCAGCGCCGCATGCGCGCTAAGCACCGTGACCTGCTCAGTCGCGGCCGTAGATTCGGGACCGGTTGTGGGCATCTGCAGCGTGCCCAGGTGGTCGATCAGGCCGGGCAGCGACGCGCCGGCAGTGCGCGACAGATATTGGTCGGTGGCGTCGAACAGTGCCGTCACCGCGTCGAGGTCTCGGCCGGCCTGAGCGCCGGAAGGTCCGCCACGCTCACACGCCGCCAGCCAGCGTCGCTGTAGGCCCGAACGGTGCCATGCCGCCCAGAGGGTGTAGCGCGGGTCCACGCCGCGCGCATGACTGCGCGCAGCGGCGTCCAGCACCGCGCGGATCCGTCGCAGCGGCCGGGCCTGGGTTGGCGTCAATCGAGAGAACCCCCCGTGGTTGAGGGCATCCACCAGCAGGTCGTCGAATTCTCGTGGCGGCCCGTCCATTTCGGCGCGGCGCAACGCCCGTCGCAGCTGGCGCAGCGAAACCGGGTCGACCCGCCCGATCGGCCCGGTCAGCAGCGTCAGCGCACGCTTGCCGTCCAGCCCGTCGGCGGCGGCGGCCAACACCGTCAGCAGCGCCTGCAC
>NZ_JBAPPI010000392.1:0-3129 GCF_049280035.1 Mycobacterium sp.
ACCCGGCACGTCTGGCGCCGGCGCCCCGGGGCGCCCGGCAACCGGGATCCCCGGTGTCGGCGGCAGGCCATTCGGCTTCGGCGGCGACGAGAGCACGTCGGGCAACACCGGGTACGGTCCGTTAGGCCCGAACGGACCGTGGTCCTGATTGACGCCGGCGCACGGCATTGGGTTGCCCGGCCGCGGTAGGAGTTCTAGCGGCGGGACATAGGAGCACGGCGAGCCGGGCGCCACTGCGGGCCCCGGGTGATCCGGGGTACCTTCGAGTACCGGCGGTGCAGGCGGGGGTGCACCGTTGGGGAACCGGGTGCCGTTGGGGTCGGGGAACCGGAAGGCCGGCAGCCCAGCGCTGCGCCAGAAGTCCTCCGGGTCGATCCCACGCTTCTTGAACGCGGCGTCCACCCACGGCTGCAGGATCCAGTACGGCAGCAGGTTGCCGATCATCACCTTGAAGTAGGGTCCGGAGCCAACCGCCTCGCTCAACGCCGCGGTGTAGTTGCGCAGCGTATTCAGCACGTCGGCAAGGTCTTTCTTGTGCGCGACCAGCACGTCGGTGACGGTGCGCAGCTGCTCGAGTAGGTGGTGCAGGTTGGGGTTGTCCTTGATGAGACCCCGCACCTGGGTGGAAAAGGCCGACACGTTGGTCAACAGCGCGTTGATGGCTCGTCCACGCTCGTTGAACGCGGCGAGCAGCTCCTGAGTGTTCCGCAGCAGTGCGTTGATCTGTTTACTGCGGTCGCCAAGGACACCGGCCAGCTTCCTGGCCTCGGCGAGCAGGTGTTTCAGTTGCTCGTCGCGCTTGCCCAGCGTGTCGGAAAACTTGGCTACCCCGTCGAGGGCCGCGCTCAAGTGCGGGTAGGTCTGATTGATGGTCTGCGACAACACATTCAGCGATTTCTTCACCGTCTCGATGTTCCAGCCAGAGGCGGCTTTGGTCACGTCGAAGAACGCGTCATAGATCTGATACGGGGTGGTGCTCTGCCCCAGTGCCAATACGGCGCCCGGTCGCAGCGGCCGGCTACCTCGCGGCTCGATCTCGAGCACCTTCTTACCCAGCAGCGTGTCGGTGCGGATCGCAAGCCGGCTCTCGGTACCGATGGTCCGCATGCCCGTGGAAAACTTCATCACGACGTGATCCCCGTCGATCTTGAGGTCTTGCACCGTGCCGGCGTCCATGCCGAGGATGCGTACCTTGTCGCCCTTGCTCAAGCCGCCGGAGTCGCTGAACTGGGCGTAGTAGCTCGCGGTGGCGAACAGCATCGGCAGGCTGCTAAAGCTCTGTCCCACACCGACAACGAGCACCACCACGGCGATGGCCAGGACTCCGACACGCACCCGGTTGGCAGGTTGCAGCGCTCTCATTGCAGTGTGCACCTACCCGATGGCTGCGCCCAGAGCTTGACCGAACGAACCGGGCCGCCCGGCTGGAGCCCGTTGACCTTGATAGCGAGGTCGCAGAGATAGAAGTTGAAAAAGTCGCCGTAGATACCGCTGGCGCGTCCAATGATGTTGAACGCACTCGGTACCTTCCCGATCAGGTCGCCGAGCTTGTCGCGTTGGTCGACGAGGGGCGCGGCGACGGTTTCCAAGCGGCCGACGGTGTCGTGCACCAGGGCCCGGTTGTCGGCCAGCAGGTCAGCCACTGTCGCAGCGGCGTTGCTGATGTGCGCGGTGCCGTCAGCGAGGTCGGTGGCCCGGCCCTTAAGGCTGGTAATGAGCACCTCGAATTTATTGATCGTCTCGTCGAACTGTTTCCGGTGCCGAACCGTGGTGTCCAGCACCGTGTTCAGGTTGGTGATCACCTCACCGACCGCCTGGTCGCTTTCGGCCAACCGGTCAGTCAGCTGCGCGGTCTGGTCCAGGATGTCGTTGATGGTGCCGCCCTCGCCCTGGAAGACGGTGATGATCGATGAGGCGATGCTGTTGACCTTCTGCGGATCCAGGGCGCGAAACAGCGGCTTGAAGCCACCGATGAGCGCGTCGAGGTCCAGAGCCGGCTCGGTGCGGGAAAGCGGAATGAATCCGCCCGGCGGCAGCACCCGGTCAGCGTTTTCCCCTGTCCCGCGGTTGATTTCCAAGTAGCGGTTGCCAATTAGATCCTGGTAGCGGATCTCTGCGGTCGTCGACTGGTACAGAGGCACCGAGCGGTCGACGGAGAAATCGACGCGTATCCGCTTGTCACCCTCGACCAGATCGACCTTTTTGACCTTGCCGACCTCCACACCAGAGGCACGGACGAACTGCCCGGCCCGTAAGCCGCTGGCATTGCTGAACTCGGCGGAATAGCTGTTGGTCCGGTCGAAGCGCACCTGGCCGAAAACCACCACGATGACCGCGGTGAGCAACAACTGCACGGATGCGACAGCAGCAAGCCGGATGACCGTACCGGTGATTTTCATGGGTTGATCGTGTTCTCCCCGTATTGGCGTCCCCAGACGTATTCGCTGGCGAGGGGCTGGCTGAGCTCGAAGTGGTTGTACGGCGCAATGCTGTTGCCGGAGTCCATCACCAGATACGGCGCAGGCCACAGTTCACGGGTGATCGGCTGCCAGCAGCCCGGCGTGCCACCGGGTCCGCCCCGCCCGTTGACCCGCGGCAGATTGTCCGGATACACATACGGGTTCTCCGTTCCGGCGATCGCAACGCCAAGCTGTGCTGCGTAATGGTTACCGCTTTCCAGCACTGCAACTTTGGGGGCAAGGTCGGCGAAATTGCGGACGGTACAGAACAACGCGGGGCTGTGGGTGTCGAGTAGGTGGGCGGTCGGCACTAGGTCGGCCAGCAAGCGGATCAAATAGGGCTTGCTGCGGGTGAAAATGTCTTCCCCGGTGCTGGCGAAGCCGGATGCGGCCAACAACGCGGCATCCAGCTCGGCCTGATGCCGGTTGAGCGTGCGGGCCGTGGTCACCGCGTTGTTGAGTGCGTCAAAAAGATCCGGTGCGGCCTTGGCGTAGACATCGCCGAGCGCCGCAAGCTGCTGGATGTCATGGCGGATGATCGGCATTTGCGGATTCAGGTCGTCGAGAATTTTGATCCCGTTGACGATCGACTGACCGAACTTGTCGCCCAATCCACTCAACGCCTGGGCTGCGGCGCTCAGCGTAAGGTTCACCTTGACTGGGTCGATGC
>NZ_JBAPPI010000393.1:0-11287 GCF_049280035.1 Mycobacterium sp.
GCGAGCAGGGTGCGTTCGTCGAGGACGCCATCGCCTGCGGCCATTCGGTTGGCGAGTACACGGCGCTGGCTTGCGTGAGCGACATCTACGGGCTGGAAGCGTTGCTGGAGACTGTGTTTCAGCGCGGATCCAACATGCACGACATCGTGCCGCGCGACGAGCTGGGCCGATCCAACTACCGGCTGGCCGCGATCCGGCCGTCGCAGATCGATCTCGACGACGCCGACGTGCCGGCGTTTGTCGACGAGGTCTCGCAGCGCACCGGGGAATTCCTGCAGATCGTGAACTTCAACCTGCGCGGCTCGCAGTACGCGATCGCCGGCACGGTACGCGGCCTGGAGGAGCTAGAGGCCGAGGTGGAGCGGCGGCGTGAACTCGCCGGCGGTCGGCGGTCGTTCATCCTGGTGCCGGGCATCGATGTGCCGTTCCACTCCGAGGTGCTGCGGGTCGGGGTGGCCGAATTCCGCCGATCGCTGGACCGGGTCATGCCGCGGGACAAGGACCCCGACGTGATTGTCGGGCGCTACATCCCCAACCTGGTGCCGCGCCCGTTCAGCCTCGACCGCGACTTCATCCAGGAGATCCGCGATCTGGTACCGGCCGAGCCGCTCGATGAGATCCTGGCCGACTACGACACCTGGCTCCGCGAGCGCCCCAGGGAGATGGCGCGCACGGTCTTCATCGAGCTACTGGCCTGGCAGTTCGCCAGCCCGGTGCGCTGGATCGAAACCCAGGACCTGCTGTTCACCGAAGAAGCCGCGGGCGGCCTGGGTGTGGAACGGTTCGTCGAGATCGGCGTGAAGTCGTCGCCGACCGTCGCCGGACTGGCCACCAACACCCTGAAGCTGCCCGAATATGCGCACAGCACAGTGGAAGTGCTCAATGCCGAGCGCGACGCCGCGGTGCTGTTTGCCACCGACACCGACCCCGAGCCCGAGGACGAGCTCGAAGAGGCGGAATCCGATTCGGCCGTTCCGGCCTCATCAGAGGGCGCACTCACGCCCAATATCGCCCCCGCCGTCGCTCCGGCTCCCGCCGTAGCTCCGTCGGGTGCTCCACGCCCCGATGACATTCCGTTCGACGCGGCCGACGCCACTTTGGCGCTGATCGCGCTCTCGGCCAAGATGCGCATCGACCAGATCGAGGAGCTTGACTCCATCGAGTCGATCACCGACGGCGCGTCTTCGCGGCGTAACCAATTGCTGGTCGACTTGGGTTCCGAGCTGAACCTCGGCGCCATCGACGGCGCCGCCGAGGCCGACCTGGCTGGCTTGCGCTCGCAGGTCACCAAGCTGGCGCGCACGTATAAGCCGTATGGGCCAGTACTTTCCGACGCGGTCAACGACCAGCTGCGGACGGTGCTGGGTCCGTCCGGCAAGCGGCCTGCGGCCATTGCCGAGCGGGTGAAGAAGACCTGGGAGCTCGGCGACGGCTGGGTCAAGCACGTCACGGTCGAGGTCGCGCTCGGCACCCGCGAAGGCACCAGCGTTCGCGGCGGCGCAATGGGGAACCTGCACGAGGGTGCCCTGACCGACGCCGCTGCCGTCGACAAGGCCATCGACGCCGCGGTGGCGGCGGTGGCTGCACGCCGCAGAATTGCGATTGCGCTGCCGTCGTCCGGCGGCGGTGGCGGTGCGACCGTCGACGCCGCGGCGCTGGGCGAGTTCACTGAGCAGATCACCGGCCGCGACGGCGTGCTCGCATCGGCAGCCCGGCTGGTGCTGGGTCAGCTTGGGTTGGACGCCCTGGCCACCGTGCCGCCGGCCGCGACCGATGCCGACCTGATCGACCTGGTCACCGCCGAATTGGGTGCGGATTGGCCACGATTGGTGGCACCGGTGTTCGACGGCAAGAAGGCCGTGGTGTTCGACGACCGTTGGGCCAGTGCCCGCGAAGACCTGGTCAAGCTCTGGCTGATCGACGACGACGAGGCCAACGCCGACTGGGCGCGACTGTCCGAGCGGTTCGAGGGTGCCGGCCACGTGGTGGCGACACAGGCGACCTGGTGGCAGGGCAAGGCACTTGCGGCCGGGCGTCAGATCCACGCCTCGTTGTACGGCCGGATCGCTGCCGGCGCGGAGAACCCGGAAAACGGCCGCTACAGCGACGAAGTCGCGGTGGTGACTGGTGCGTCCAAGGGCTCGATCGCGGCGTCGGTGGTCGGGCGGCTACTCGACGGCGGTGCCGCCGTCATCGCAACGACATCCAAGCTCGACGACGAGCGGCTGGCCTTCTACCGGGCGCTGTACCGCGACCACGCCCGCTACGGCGCCGCACTGTGGGTGGTGGCGGCCAACATGGCGTCCTACTCGGACATCGATGCGCTGGTCGAATGGGTCGGTAGCGAGCAGACCGAAAGCCTTGGACCACAATCGATTCACATCAAGGACGCGCAGACCCCGACACTGCTGTTCCCCTTCGCGGCACCCCGTGTCGTCGGCGACCTGACCGAGGCCGGTTCGCGCTCGGAGATGGAAATGAAGGTGTTGCTGTGGGCGGTGCAGCGGCTGATCGGCGGTCTGTCCAGGATCGGCGCCGAGCGCGACATCGCTTCGCGGCTGCATGTGGTGTTGCCCGGCTCGCCCAACCGCGGCATGTTCGGCGGCGACGGCGCCTACGGTGAAGCCAAGTCGGCGCTGGACGCCGTGGTGACCCGATGGCAAGCCGAGTCGTCGTGGGCGCAGCGCGTCAGCCTGGCGCACGCGCTGATCGGCTGGACCCGCGGCACCGGGCTGATGGGACACAACGACGCGATCGTCACCGCCGTCGAAGAGGCCGGTGTGACAACGTATTCCACCGATGAGATGGCCAGCATGCTGCTCGGCCTGTGCGACATCGAGTCCAAGGCGGCCGCCGCCAACGCGCCGATGAACGTGGACCTGACCGGCGGGCTCGGCGATGTCGACCTGGACATGGCTGAATTGGCCGCCAAGGCGCGCGAGGATCAGTCGGCCAAGGCTGCCGAGGACGGCGCCGAAGAGTCCGACGCCGAGGGCACGATCGCCGCGCTGCCGTCGCCGCCGCGTGGCTTCACCCCGGCGGCGCTGCCGGTATGGGACGACCTCGACGTCGACCCGGCCGATTTGGTGGTCATCGTCGGCGGTGCCGAACTCGGCCCGTACGGGTCGTCGCGCACCCGCTTCGAGATGGAGGTCGACAACGAGCTGTCGGCCGCCGGTGTGCTCGAGCTGGCCTGGACCACCGGGCTGATCAAGTGGGAGGACGATCCGACACCGGGCTGGTATGACACCGAATCCGGCGATCTGATTGACGAGGCCGACCTGGTCGAGCGCTACCACGACGTCGTGCTCGAACGCGTCGGCATCCGAGAGTTCGTCGACGACGGCGCAATCGACCCCGACCACGCCTCGCCGCTGCTGGTGAGCGTGTTTTTGGAAAAGGACTTCACGTTCGTCGTCTCATCGGAGGCGGACGCCCGTGGGTTCGCCCAGTTCGACCCGGAGCACACGGTGGTCCGGCCCGTCCCTGAATCCAGCGACTGGCAGGTTACCCGCAAGGCGGGCACCGAGATTCGCGTGCCGCGCAAGACCAAGCTGTCGCGGACCGTCGGGGCGCAGATCCCCACCGGGTTCGACCCGACGGTGTGGGGGATCAGCCAGGACATGGCCACCTCGATCGACCGGGTGGCGCTGTGGAACATCGTCGCGACCGTCGACGCCTTCTTGTCGTCAGGTTTCACGCCGACCGAGCTGATGCGATGGGTGCACCCGGGCCTGGTTGCCAGCACGCAGGGCACCGGTATGGGCGGAATGACGTCGATGCAGCTGATGTATCACGGCAACCTGTTGGGCCGGACCAAGCCAAACGACATCTTGCAGGAAGTCCTGCCGAACGTCGTTGCCGCCCATGTCATTCAGAGCTATGTCGGTAGCTACGGCGCGATGATCCATCCGGTCGGCGCGTGCGCCACCGCGGCGGTCTCGGTTGAGGAGGGCGTCGACAAGATCCGCCTCGGCAAGGCCGAGCTGGTGGTTACGGGCGGCTTCGACGACCTGACGCTGGAGGCCATCATCGGCTTCGGTGACATGGCCGCCACCGCCGACACCGAAATGATGCGCGGCCGCGGCATCGCGGACTCGAAGATCTCCCGGCCCAACGATCGGCGCCGGCTCGGCTTCCTGGAAGCCCAGGGCGGCGGCACGATTCTGCTGGCCCGCGGTGACCTCGCGCTCAAGATGGGTCTCCCGGTGCTGGCCGTGGTGGCCTACGTCCAGTCGTTCGCCGACGGTGTGCACACCTCGATCCCGGCGCCTGGGTTGGGCGCCCTTGGCGCCGGTCGCGGCGGCAAGGATTCGGCGCTGGCACGGTCGCTGGCCAAGCTGGGCGTCGGCGCCGACGACATCGCAGTGATCTCCAAGCACGACACGTCGACGTTGGCCAATGACCCCAACGAGACCGAACTGCATGAGCGACTGGCCGATTCACTTGGCCGCTCGCCGGGCGCGCCGCTGTTCATCGTCTCGCAGAAGAGCTTGACCGGGCACGCCAAGGGCGGCGCGGCGGTCTTCCAGATGATGGGGCTGTGCCAGATCCTGCGCGACGGGGTGATCCCGCCCAACCGCAGCCTGGATTGCGTCGACGACGAATTGGCCGACTCCGAGCACTTCGTCTGGGTACGCGACACGTTGGAGCTGGATGGCAAGTTCCCGCTGAAGGCCGGGCTGGTGACCAGCCTCGGGTTCGGCCACGTGTCCGGCCTGGTCGCACTGGTGCACCCGCAGGCCTTCCTGGCCGCCCTGGACACCGGGCAGCGCGCCGACTACCAGCGACGGGCCGACGCCCGGCTGTTGGCCGGTCAGCGCAGGCTGGCCTCCGCGATAGCCGGCGGGCGCCCGATGTACGAGCGGCCCGCGGACCGTCGTTTCGATCACGAGGTCTCCGAGAAGCAGCAGGAAGCGGCGATGTTGCTCGACACGGAAGCGCGGTTGGGCGACGGGGACGTTTACCTTCGGTGACCGTCCGATAGGTTCGCAACCCATGAGCTGCGCCGCCGACGATGCAGAGCGCAGCGATGAGGAGGAGCGGCGCCAATGAGCATTGTCGGAGTGGGGATCGACCTTGTCTCCATCACTGAATTCGCCGAGCAGGTCGACCAGCCCGGAACCGTCTTCGCTGAAACCTTCACCCCCGGTGAACGCCGCGACGCCTCCGATAAGAGTTCGTCGGCGGCACGCCACCTGGCGGCGCGCTGGGCGGCCAAGGAGGCGGTGATCAAGGCCTGGTCGGGCTCGCGGTTCTCCCAGCGGCCCGTGCTTCGCGAAGACATCCACCGCGACATCGAGGTGGTCACCGACATGTGGGGACGACCGCGGGTCCGGCTGACCGGAGCCATCGCCAAGCATTTGGCCGATGTGACGATCCATGTGTCGCTGACCCACGAAGCGGATACCGCGGCCGCGGTTGCCATCCTCGAAACCGACTAAGCGCGAGCCGCTAGCCTCGAGGTCATGAGCGATCTCGTTGAACGCGTCCGTGAGGTATTGCCGTCGGTGCGCCGTGATTTGGAGGCGCTGGTGCGCATCGAATCGGTAGGGGCCGATCCGGCTCGTCGCGACCAGGTGCACCGCAGCGCTCAAGCCACGGCGGACCTGTTGTCGCAGGCTGGTTTTGACGATGTTCAGATCGTCAGCGAGGGCGGTGCACCCGCCGTCATCGCCCGGCATCCGGCGCCGGCGGGAGCGCCGACGGTGCTGCTGTACGCGCACCACGACGTGCAACCCGAAGGCGACCCAGCACAGTGGACGTCACCGCCCTTCGAACCGACCGAACGCGACGGCAGACTCTACGGACGCGGCAGCGCCGACGACAAAGCCGGTATTGCAACGCATTTGGCGGCGTTCCGAGCCCACGACGGCCAACCTCCGGTAGGGGTGACGGTGTTCGTCGAGGGCGAGGAGGAGTCCGGTTCGCCCTCGTTAGGCCGTCTGCTGGCTGCGCATCGTGACGTGTTGGCCGCCGACGTGATTGTCATCGCCGATTCGGACAACTGGAGCACCGACGTCCCCGCGCTGACGGTGTCGCTGCGCGGGCTGGCCGACTGCGTGGTCGAGGTCGCCACCCTCGACCACGGCCTGCATTCTGGTCTGTGGGGTGGTGTGGTTCCTGACGCGCTGTCCGTACTGGTGCGCCTATTGGCCAGCCTGCATGACGACGACGGCAACGTTGCCGTGGCAGGTCTGCACGAAAGCACTGCCGCCGCAGTGGATTACCCTGCCGAGCGGGTGCGTGCCGAATCGGGCTTGCTGGACGGAGTAACCGAAATCGGTTCCGGCTCGGTACCGCAGCGATTGTGGGCCAAGCCGGCGATCACCGTGATCGGCATCGACACCACATCCATTGCCGCATCGTCGAACACGCTGATCCCGCGCGCTCGCGCCAAGGTCAGTATGCGGATAGCTCCCGGCGGCGACGCGGCCGCGCACCTAGACGCGTTGCGCGTTCATCTGGAAGAGCATGCTCCTTGGGGTGCACACGTGACGGTGATGCCCGGCGACATCGGCCAGCCCTACGCCATCGAAGCCAGCGGCCCGGTCTACGACGCCGCCCGGACGGCGTTCCGGCAAGCCTGGGGAACCGATCCGGTCGAGATGGGGATGGGCGGGTCGATCCCGTTCATTGCCGAGTTCGCAGCCGCGTTCCCGCAGGCGGCCATTCTGGTTACCGGCGTGGAGGACCCAGCGACGCAAGCGCACAGCGTCAACGAGAGCCTGCACCTCGGTGTGCTGGAGCGGGCCGCGACCGCGGAGGCGCTACTACTGGCCAACCTGGCTTAGACCGACAGATCACGCCGGAGTTTGGCGACGTGCCCGGTGGCCTTGACGTTGTACTGCGCGACGGCGATCTTCCCCTTCTCGTCGATCAAAAACGTCGAGCGGATCACGCCCTGGACAGTCTTTCCGTACATCTGCTTTTCGCCGTAGGCGCCCCAGGCGGTCAACACTTTCCGGTCGGGATCGGACAGCAGCGGAAACGTCAGGCCCTCGGCGTCACGGAATTTGGCCAGCTTTTCCGGCTTGTCGGGGGAGATGCCGACCACGTCGAGGCCGGCGCCGTTGAGCTCGGCCAGACTGTCGCGAAAGTCGCAGGCCTGTTTGGTGCAGCCGGGAGTTGACGCCGCCGGGTAGAAGTAGACGATGACCCGGCGGCCGCGGTAGTCGGCCAGCGACACCTTCTTGCCGTCGGCGTCAGGCAGGGTAAAGGCGGGCGCTTTGTCGCCCGGCGCGAGGCGCATGTTCTGGGTCATGGTTCCTTTCACAAAGGGTTCCCGGCTCAGTCGTCGATATGCTCCGGATAGATATTGAAGATGACGCCCAAGGGGGGATTCTGGCCAGGACCCATCAAAAAGCAGCGATGGATGCGCCGGTAAGGGGTTGAGCCCGAAGTCTCGTTGTATTCCATGCAACGTTGCCAGGTGCCGTCAGGCTGGACAGGGTCATCGCACCTGCTGATAGCGCCATATCCTCCGTACATACAACCGGCGCTGGCCGGGGGCGCTGATCCAATCAGGCCACCGACGATCAGCGCGGCGGCCAATCCTGCGACAATGTATTGCTTCGTCAACTCGGCTCCTTGCTATACATGTACGTGTTAGGCGGGGTTACACGCCCTGGACGGTCTTGCCGTACATCTGCTTTTCCCAGTAAGCGCCCCAGGCGGTCAGCACTTTCCGGTCGGGATCGGACAGCAGCGGAAACGTTAGGCCTTCGGCGTCGCGGAATTTGGCCAGCTTATCCGGCTTGTCGGGGGAGATGCCGACCACGTCGAGGCCGGCGCCGTTGAGCTCGGCCAGACTGTCGCGAAAGTCGCAGGCCTGTTCAGGCAGGGTGAAGGCGGGCCCTTTGTCGCCCGGCGCGAGGCGTGCGGTGTCGGTCAAGGAAGGTCCCTTTCTGTTCACCGGCACGCCTGCGTCGGTGCCGGCTGATCTAGGGTAGGTCGGCAGGCACCAACCTAGACCGAGCCCGGCTTCTGGTGCGCCGACGACAGGGAGGACGAGAGTGGCTGAGCGGGATCCTGACGCCATCAAGCAGGAGATCGACCAGGCCCGCGACCAGCTCGCGTCGACCGTCGATTCACTGGCCGAGCGGGCCAATCCCCGCCGCCTCGCCGACGATGCCAAAGCCCGGGTGATCGGGTTCGTCAAGAAGCCCGCGGTGGCGGTTTCGCTGGCGGGAATCGCGGCGTTGACCGTCGCGCTGACGGTGCGCAGGATCCGCAACAGGTGATTTAGCCGCCAAGCCGCCGGAATACGACGCTTTCAATCGCGGTTCGCATATCGGCGGTTGGATGGAGTTGCGCTTCAAATAGCCAATTCGCTGCAGGAAGTGGCGAAACCGTTGATCGCGTGCAAGCGCAGATCAACGGGCCGCTTTGGCGGATTCGCGCCGAGACTTCTCTTTCACGTGGGTCGAGCAGCAATGCACCATTTCGCAATGGTATCGGTCACTGCATTCAGGCGAACAATAAACTGACGCGGCCGGAAGCCAGTCCGGATCGGCCAGGTGGCGCCATCGGTCGTTCGGATCGAACGTGTGGCCGCAATGTACGCAGGTCTTGACCTTTGTCTTGCTAGCCATACCGGTCAGGGTACGCGCCATGGCCCTAAATTGTGTCGCAAAACACATGGCGTGCAATACGAAGCAACATCGTTTGCGCGGGCGAATTAATTATTTTCTGAAACTAACTCAGCCGTCTTCGATTCGCGCTATCGCCGCAGGTCGACACGACCGCGCGGTCACTTCAATGAGATCGACGGACAACGGGTCAACGGGCAGAAAATCAGCGCCTCACAGCGAAATCGCCTGTAGCGCATAACGTTTCCATGTCTTCGACTCAACAACCGCCTCCGAGGGCCTTCGCGCGCGAGTAGCCCACCTTGGCGTCATGTCGTCGCCTAGCAAACTGATCAGGTGGAGCACAACGAGCGGTGCGGCTGCGGCCCGGGCGGGCGGCGCGGCTCCGAGGCGACGGCGCACCGCAGGAATTAACTCGGCAGCTATGGCGTTCGGCTAGCGGTGGCGCCCGTGACGAGATGCCCTAATATCAGCGCGTCCAGCATTCCTAGTCGGGAGGCACGGTGTTGACGCTTCTCAGGCGGGCATGGGTTGTGCTGGTCGTGGTCGTGGCACTGATCATCGGCGGAGTTGCGGTTTTCCGGCTCAATGGGGTCTTCCCAGGACCCGGCTTGCCCAAGCCCGACCCCCGGGATGCGACCCCGCCGTACGCGGCCAAGACCGCCGTCTACGAAATCCTGGGACCGCCCGGGACGACCGGTGTCGTCAACTGGATGGATGCGGATGCACAACCGCAGAAGGCCAACTTCACTACGTTGCCGTGGTCGAAGACGATAGTCGCCGAGATGCCCGGCATCTTCGCCTACGTCGTCGCCCAAAGTGACGGCCCCCCGATCGGCTGCAAGATCACCGTCGACGACAAATTGGTCGATCACCGAGACGTCGACACGCATGACGCGGTTTCCTGCTTGGACAAATCCGCGTGACCGACGACACCAGCGGCACCAACGACACCAGCGACACGGACGAAATCCCCGTCGCGCCGCACTACGAACTTGAGCGGAAGCCGCGGCTGGCGCGCACCATCCGCGTCCTGGCGCTGCCGATCGTCGTGTTCTGGCTGCTGATCGCGGTCGGCGTCAATGTCTTCGTCCCACAGTTGGAGAAGGTTGCCGAGGACGTCTCGGTGCCGCTCTCGCCAACCGATGCGCCTTCGGTGACCGGGATGAAGCACATCGGGGAGAAGTTCAAGGAGTACGACTCCGACAACCTCGTCCTGGTGACCCTGGTCGGTGAGAAACCTCTCGGCCAGGACGCTCACCAGTATTACGACGATCTGGTCAAGAAGCTGCAGCAGGACACCGAACACGTCGAGCATGCGCTGAATTTCTGGGGACAGCGATTCACGTCCTCGGGTGTCGAGAGCTACGACCACAAGGCCGCCTACGTCCAGGTCAACCTGAAGGGTGACCAGGGCGGAGCCGTCGGCGACAAGTCGGTTGCCTCGGTTCGCAAGATTGTGGCGGACTCGAAGCCGCCGGACGGGGTGAAGGCATACGTCGCCGGTCAGGGAGCCCTGACCGCCGACACGATCGTTGTCGGCGATGCGAGCCTGGCCAAGATGACGATCATCACCATCATCATCATCGCGATCATGCTGATGTTCGTCTACCGATCCATCGGCACCGTGCTGCTGACGATGGTCATCCTGTTCGTCGGACTGGCCACCGGCCGAGGCGTGGTAGCACTGCTGGGCGAAACCGGCATCATGGGGCTTTCGACCTTCGCGGTCAACTTGCTGACGGCATTGGCCATCGCGGCGGGTACCGACTACGCGATATTCATGGTCGGCCGCTATCAGGAGGGCCGCGAACGGGGGCTGGACCGGGAGGCCGCCTACTACGACACGTTCGCCGGGGTCACCAAGGTGGTGCTGGGCTCGGGTTTGACGATCGTCGGCGCGCTGGCCTGTCTGCATTTCACTCGGCTGCCCTACTTCAGTTCGCTGGCGTTTCCCTGCGCGGTAGGTCTGCTGGTTGTGGTGGCCGCCGGGGTGACCCTGACACCGGCCCTGATCGCGTTCGCAAGCGGCTTCGGTCTCTTCGACCCGAAGCGCGAGTTCAACTACACCCGATGGCGCCGTCTTGCGACAGCTATCGTGCGGTGGCCGGCGCCCATCCTCGCTACTTCCGTCATCATGGCGATCGTCGGCGCCCTGGGTTTGATGGGCTTCAACCCGCGCTACAACGACCTGTACTACCTGCCGCAGAGCGCTTCCTCAGTGAAGGCCTACAACGCGGCCGATCAACACTTCACCCAGGCCCGTTTGAATCCGGACCTTCTGATGATCGAATCGGACCACGATTTGCGCAATCCAACCGACATGCTGGTCCTGGACAAGATTGCCGGCGCCATCTTCCGGGTGCCCGGCATCGAACGGGTGCAGAGCATCACCAGACCACTTGGCCCGCCAATCGAAGACGGATCCATTCCGTTCCAGCTCAGCGTGCAAAGCGCACCGATCCGCGACAACCTCAGCTACCTGAAGGACCGTATCGCCGACATCAAGAAGATCACCGGTTACCTCGACACCCTGATCGCCCTACTAGAGCGCCAGTACCAGGTGACCCAGGAGCTCGCGAACGCGGCGGACGACAGCTCGAAAACCACGGGCGACACGGCGGCGATCACCGACGAAATCCGCGACCACATCGCCGATTTCGACGACTTCTGGAGACCGATTCGCAGCTACTTCT
>NZ_JBAPPI010000394.1:0-1950 GCF_049280035.1 Mycobacterium sp.
TTCGCCGGCGCGGCAGCGGTCCGCTGGGGCGGGCGAAGCTGATGGCCGCGCCGGCGTACGGAACCTCGGTGACCGCCGAGGTCCTGGCTACTCTGCCGCAGGCGGTTGATCCACTCGCGTTGGCGCTCAACGAGAGTCCGTTTCCGCCGCTCCCAGCGGTGCGGTCGGCGCTGGTGCGCTGTATCGATGCGGCCAATCGCTATCCGGAATTCCTGCCCGAGCAGCTGCGGCGGTTGATCGCAGACCGTGTTGGAGTTGGCGAGGAGCAGGTGGTGCTCGGACCAGGGGCGTCGGGCGTGGCGATGCAGGTTCTTCATGCGGTCACCCAGCCTGGCGACCGGATTGTGATGAGCCAGCCCACTTTCGACGGTTACCCGATCTTCGCGAAAATGGCCCGGCTGGAACCGGTCACCATCGAGCTCAACAAGTACGGCCATCACGACTTGCCGGCGATGGCTGACGCCGCCACCGACGCCAGCGTGGTCGTCTTATGCCGACCCCATAATCCTACTGGCACGTTGGAGCCCGTTTCGGCGGTCGAATGGTTCCTTAGCCAGGTTCCCAGCGACGCGATTGTGCTGCTCGACGAGGCCTATATCGAGTTCGTTGCCTCCCGGCATCGCATCGACGGGCCAGATCTCATCCGCCGCTTTCCGAATGTCGTTGTGCTGCGCACTTTCTCCAAAGCCTACGGGCTCGCCGGGCTGCGGATCGGCTATGGGTTCGCCGCCCCTGACCTCGCTGGCGTGCTGTGGAAGATGCAAATGCCGTTCGGCATGAGCAATCTCAGTGCTGCGGCGGTGGCGGCCTCCTACGACGCCGAAACCCAGCTTGCGCACCGCGTCCGCCGAATCGCCGCCGAGCGCAACCATCTGCGCCTGCGCCTGATGGCCAAGGGCGTCTACAGCACCGACTCACATGCCAACTTTGTGTACCTGCCCCCCAGGGATACGGGTCGCCCGTGGCGCGAAGTGTTCGCGGCGGCCAGTGTGCAGGTCCGCCAATACCCCGATGGCGGTGCGCGGGTTACTGTCGGCGACCTGCCGTCGAGTCTGGCAGTGCTGTCAGCGGTGGAAAAGTCGCTGGGCTAAACCCCGAGCTGGCCCGATCGGCGCCCAACTGAGCCTGATTATCCGGCTCCTCAGCGGGTCAGGGACCGCATCGTCGCCCGGCTGGGCTTGATTTTCCGGCTCCTCAGCGGGCCAGCGGCCCGCATCGTCGCCAGAAGTGCGGTAAGAAAAGGGCGTGGCCGCTTCGCACCCCGACAACCGCGATCCGATCGCTGCCGCGCGGGCCAACTGGGAACGCGCCGGATGGGGTGAAGTCGCGCAGGGGATGGTCGCGGTGACGTCGGTGATGCGGGCTCACCAGATCCTGCTCGCCCGCGTCGAGAGTGCCCTGCGCCCTTACGATCTGAGCTTTTCCCGGTTCGAATTGCTGCGCCTGTTGGCGTTCAGCCGCAGCGGTGCGTTGCCGATCACCAAGGCGTCCGACCGGCTGCAGGTACATGTCACCAGCGTCACCCATGCCATCCGCCGACTGGAAGCCAATGGCCTCGTGCAGCGCGTCCCGCACCCTACCGACGGGCGGACCACGCTGGTAGAGATCACCGACCTGGGCCGCTCGACCGTCGAGGACGCCACTGTCACGCTCAACGAGCAGGTGTTCTGCGATATCGGAATTTCCGAGGGCGAATCGCAGGCGCTGGTGTCGTCGATCGAAACGCTGCGGCACAACGCCGGGGACTTCTGAGTGTGGGCCCTATCCGGTAATCGAGGGCACCGGAATCGTGGCGGTGACCGCTGTCCCGGCGCCGGGCCGCGACCGGATGTTTAACCTTCCCCCAACCAGCTCGGCGCGTTCGGCCATCGACAGCACACCGTAGCCGCCCATCTCGTCGCCACCCAGCGGATTCTCGAACGTGTCGAAACCTATTCCGTTGTCGACGAT
>NZ_JBAPPI010000395.1:0-3299 GCF_049280035.1 Mycobacterium sp.
CGGCCACCCACTGGTGCTACCCACTCGCCCCCAATGAAGTTGCCGTATCGCGATTCATACGACATCAGCGCCCCAGCGGAACCCGGACGTGCGTAGACGGTCATTAGGGTCAGCTCCTCGTTTGACGGTGTTATACAGATCACAGTACCGCCGCCGCCACAATGAGTCGCATGTCTGGTGATGAGGCGATCGACCCCTATCTCTGGCTGGAGGACATCCTCGGCGAGGACGCATTGGACTGGGTGCGCGCCCGCAACGAGCCGACGGTGACCGAGTTCGCCGGCGACGAGTTCGAGCGCATGCGCGCGCAAGCACTCGAAGTGCTCGACACCGATGCCCGGATCCCCTACGTGCGCCGTCGCGGCGACTATCTGTACAACTTCTGGCGCGACGCCGCCAACCCACGCGGGCTGTGGCGGCGGACCACACTGGACAGCTATCGCAGCGATAGCCCGGACTGGGATGTGCTGATCGACGTCGACGAACTGGCTCGCGCTGACGACGAGATGTGGGTGTGGGCCGGCGCCAACGTCATCGAACCCGATCACACGCGGGCCCTGATCAGCCTGTCCCGTGGCGGCTCAGACGCAGCTATCATGCGTGAATTCGATATGGCCACACGCGAATTCGTCGAGGGAGGGTTCGCCCTTGCCGAAGCTAAGTCCGGATTCAGCTGGGTCGATCCGGACACTCTGCTGATTGGCACCGATTTCGGCCCTGGCTCGCTGACCGAATCCGGCTACCCGCGCATCGTCAAGCGATGGCGCCGTGGGCAACCGGTCGAGGATGCGCAGACGGTGTTCGAAGGCTCGCCCAGCGACGTCATCGCGGCCGCGGGGGTCGACCGCACGCCCGGCTTCGAGCGGACGATGCTGCGACGGGCCCTCGACTTCTTCAACGACCAGATGTACGAGCTGCGCGGTGACGAACTGATCCGGATCGATGCGCCCACCGACGCATCGATATCGGTGCACCGGCAGTGGTTGCTGATCGAGCCGCGCACCGACTGGATCACCGGCAGTGCCAGCTATACCGCGGGCTCGCTGCTGGCCGCAGAATATGACGAATTCCTGGCCGGCACAGCACAGTTGAACGTTGTGTTCGAGCCCGACGCGCACACCAGCCTGCTGCATTACGCCTGGACCCGCGACCGGCTCGTCGTGGTCCTGCTGGCCGATGTGGCCAGCCGCGTCGAGATCGTCACACCGGGCACCTGGCAGCGTCGACCGTTGACCGATGTGCCGACCAATACCAACACCGTTATCGCCGCCGCCGACGACACCGGCGACGAAATCTTCTTGGATTCAAGCGGATTCACGACACCGTCGCGGCTGCTGCACGGGGCGGTCGACGGACCGCTGGAACAGATCAAATCCGCGCCGGCGTTCTTCGACGCCGAAGGCATCACCGTCGCACAGCATTTCGCTACGTCGAACGATGGCACCGCGATCCCGTATTTCGTGGTGCGCCCTCGGGACGCGACTGGACCCGGTCCGACGCTGCTGGGCGGCTACGGCGGTTTCGAGGTCGCCCGCACCCCCGGGTATGACGGCGTGTTGGGCCGGCTGTGGCTGGCGCGCGGCGGCACCTTTGTGCTGGCCAACATCCGCGGCGGTGGCGAATACGGCCCCGGCTGGCACACCCAGGCGATGCGCGCGGGCCGTCATCGGGTCGCCGAGGACTTCGCTTCGGTGGCAACCGATTTGGTGGACCGCGATATCACCACTGTGCAGCAGCTTGGCGCGCAGGGCGGCAGTAACGGAGGTCTGCTGATGGGCATCATGCTGACCAAGTACCCGGAATTGTTCGGTGCGCTGGTCTGTCAGGTGCCGTTGCTGGACATGCGCCGCTTCCATCTACTGCTGGCGGGCGCGTCGTGGGTTGCCGAGTACGGCGACCCGGACGATCCGGATGATTGGGAGTTCATCGCCGAATACTCCCCGTACCACAATATTTCGGCTGACATCGATTACCCGCCGGTACTGATCACCACATCGACCCGTGACGACCGGGTGCATCCGGGTCATGCCCGCAAGACGACGGCAGCCCTGGAAGCCGCGGGCCATCGGGTCTGGTACTACGAGAACATCGAGGGCGGCCACGCCGGTGCCGCCGACAACGCGCAGACCGCGTTCAAGTCCGCGCTCAGTTTCGCGTTCCTGTGGCGGATGTTGGGCACTTGACACCAGTAAGCTGCTGGCGTCACTTCCGTCACAGCCAGCGCCGGAAATAACTTTTTCGACACATGTTGGAAAAATCGGGCGATTTGACTTTCCTGACGGCTACCTAAGGCGTACCTTAAATCCAGCTAAGAAAGATGTGTGGGGAAGGTTAGGGTGGGAGCGCCCAATAGGAGGTCGAGATGACTCCACTCATTGTGACATGCTTCGTCATTGCGGCTCCGGTCGCCGGGCTTGGCCTGCTGGAGTTGCAGGCACGGCTTGAGCGCTGGGATCAGCGACGACATGCTGACGATTAGTTCCGGCACCCGGTAGGGCCGGCAGCTGAGTTGGGCTGTCAGCATTCAGTTATGCCTGCTGCTCAATTCGAAACATTGCTGTACGCGACGGCGGGGCCGGTCGCCACCATCACGTTGAACCGCCCCGACCACCTCAACACCATCGTTCCGCCCATGCCCGACGAAATCGAGGCCGCCGTGGGCCTGGCCGAGCGGGACCCGGAAATCAAGGTGATCGTGCTGCGCGGCGCCGGCCGGGCGTTCTCCGGCGGCTACGACTTCGGTGACGGCTTCCAGCACTGGGGCAAGGCGATGAACACCGCGGGACGCTGGGATCCGGGCAAGGATTTCGCGCTGGTCACCGCCCGCGAGACCGGACCCACGCAGAAGTTCATGGCGATCTGGCGGGCATCCAAACCGGTGATCGCCCAAGTGCACGGCTGGTGCGTCGGCGGGGCCAGCGACTATGCGTTGTGCGCCGACATCGTCATCGCCAGCAACGACGCCGTCATCGGCACCCCGTACAGCCGCATGTGGGGCGCCTATCTGACCGGGATGTGGCTGTATCGGCTCAGCCTGGCCAAGGTCAAGTGGCACTCGTTGACGGGCCGGCCACTGACCGGCGTGCAGGCTGCCGAGGTCGAACTGATCAACGAGGCGGTCCCCTTCGAGCGGCTGGAGGCCAGGGTCGCCGAGATCGCCGCCGAGCTGGCGCGAATCCCATTGTCGCAGTTGCAAGCTCAGAAGCTAGTGGTCAATCAGGCCTACGAAAATATGGGTCTGGCGTCCACCCAAATGCTGGGCGGCATCCTCGACGGCCTGATGCGCAACACCCCCGAAG
>NZ_JBAPPI010000396.1:0-10868 GCF_049280035.1 Mycobacterium sp.
TTTCGGGGGCGTCTGTCATCGACGCGGTGAACGAATACATCACCAACCTGTACTCGTCGATGGTTGCATCGCTCTAGGTACGTAACGCTGCGGCGTCTCCCGGGCCCCGCCGGATAGACCTCAATCCTTGATGAAGTGGTATGCGCGGTAGTCGATTTCGCCACGTTCGAGGTCGTTGTAGAACCACGAACCGTCCACCACTGCGAACTCACGGCCAAAGCGGCGCAAGAAGGCCGGCAAGCGATTGTTGATCAATTCGTTGGACCGCGGCGAGTTTTTCTTCAGGCCGCGCAAAACCTCTGTGTTGATGACCCGCTCGGAGACCTGCCGCAGGCCGGATTCCGCCAGGGCTGACTCCCATGCCGGGAAGCCGTCGCGGTTACGGAAATCGGCATACAGGAAGTGCCCCCCGGGACGCAGCACCCGGTTTACCTCGCTGAGGAAGCGTTCGAAGTGCGGGTAGATGTGTGAGGCCTCGACGTTGATCACCGCGTCGAAAGACTCGTCCGGGAAGGGCAGGCTTTCGGCGTCGCCATGCACGAAGTCCAGGCCCGGCAGTTTGTGCCTTTCTTGGCAGAATTCGACTCCGGCAGCGTTGAAGTCAAGCCCCGTGTAGGACGCCGGCTTCAACGTGCGCGTCAGATATGACGCGCCGCCCCCGTGCCCAGAACTGCACTCCAGGACTTTCTTGCCGCTGATATCGGCCTGGGTCGCGGTCTGGTGGTAAAGCTGGATGCTGTACCGGTTCGGCTCGTCAGACTCGTCGAGCGGCAGACCCAATGGGGGATCTTCTTCGTAGCCCCAGTTCAGGAACTGGACGTCCTCCTGCTGACCGAGCCGCCGGGTCATCATCGGATACCAGTATCGGAAGATTTTCTTGTAAGTCGCCGTCGAGCCAATGCGATAGACCAGACCTGCGCCGACTTTGTCCAAGGATGGGCTGCGAACCATCCTGGAAGTATCGCACAGCATCACATTCGGCGGTTGTGGCATGGCGGATTTCACACGCGACTAAATAACACCGGTCGTGAATCTAACCGGATGACTGCCTGATGTGTTGTGCGGCAAAAGATTTAGGCAGCGGTAGCAGGGCTTGGCAGATGTTCGCGCTGCGGCTCACCGCGGTAGCGCGACGGCTGACCGTTGATTTTGCAAATACGCCAAAGCAACAGAGCAACGGGATTCATCAACCCAACGTCGTCGCACAACATCCGCACGTCGCCGTACATGTGGCGCAACGCCTGACGCGAGTCCGGCGCGTTGAAGAACAACTCTTTTCGCACCGAGCGTGGGATGTCGAACTTTCGGAAGAAGCTGCGCGACGGCACGACGATCGCCTGGCACAGCACCCGCATGACGATCGGCACGTACAGCGATAGCGCGAACCGGCTCCGCCGCACCATACGCGGCACACGCTTGGTAAGGAACTGGTCAGCAAAGGAGATGTGGCGGGCCTCCTCGGCGACGTGGATCGCCATCACCTTCTCCATGATGGGATGCAGCGACTTGTCCTCCCGCAACATGCTCTTCTGCATGTTGTGGATCGGCATCTCGCCCGCCAACACCCCGAAGAAAAACGTGCCCGGCAGCGGCCCCGCGTAGAGCGGGATGGCGGGTGATATCCATCGCAGCCACCGCGGCATGCCCGGAACATCCACCCCAATGCGGTTCACCAGTTCTTGAAACATCATGGCGTGATTGCACTCTTCGATGGATTCGTGCACGCAGTAGCGGTATTCGGGTGATCCGTTGGGCACCCAGTACGTGTAGTTCATCAGACCGCGGATCAGGATGCTCTCTAACTGCAGGGACACCTTTGCGGTGTTGGCATGGCGCCACAGTCCGATCTCAATTTGCTTTTCCAGCGGTTGTGCCTGGTACCAAGGATGCCGTCCCAGTGCATCGGTGGCTGACAGCACCCAGCGGGGGTCGTTATTGCTGACGGAGAATTCCGGCGCTTCCCAGTCGATGTCGGTGTAGGGATTGAAGTGGCGGCGCACAGAAGCCTCGGAAAGAGTCGCGAGGTTCGCAACGTACTCGGGGTCGTCGCTGACGTCCATGTTGCGTCTCCAGCGCTTGACCATGCAGGTCCACGCCACAAAAAGCAGCAGGTTCACCAGCAGAACGACGCCCAATAGCCAACAGATGTTGCCCAGTACGACCGGCAATCCGAACCTCCCCTCGGGTGCTCGAGTCGATGCGCGTGTTTGACACATGCGCTTCGTTGGGCACAGTCGGATCCGGAGTCTACCGGCCTAAGGGTGAAAGACCTAGCGCAGCAGGGCCTGGTTCTCCTGACCGTTGCCAATGTGCAAGCCGACCGCAATCACCTTACTGTTTGTGCCCCCGAGCAGCCATTTCCGTCGGACAGAGGGCGCGCTGCTGGCCGCTGGTTGGCTGCTCGCCTCCCTAGGCTACGGGATCAGGTTCGCAATGTTGAGTAGGGTGCCTTCCACCGCATCCGCGATCGGGCCCGCGCCGAGGAAAATCGCGAATGGGACCGAGGCGGCGTCAGCGGCGATCGGGTCGCCGATCGCGGCGAAGAGGTTACCGGCCTCGAGCTGGTCGATGAACAACGACGGGTCGAATGCCGGGAGCGTGGTTTTCAGCGCATTGATGGTGTCGGCGATGGGCAGCAGCGCCGCATAATCGGCGGAAAGCGTGCTGGTGAAATCGTTGATGAGATCGGCCGGTGGCGAGAGCAGGGTCGCGTCGGAAACCGGAAAACTGCCGCCGAGTAGCGCCTGGGTGAGCTCCTGTGATGTCGGCTGCAGGGTGTCGATGAGCCCGGACGTGTATGCCGCATCCACCAGCGGCGCCAAGGTCGGCTTGTCCAGCAGTGACGGGATTTGGTAGTTGTCCGGATTTTCCAGATCGGCGATGGCGGCGTCGATGCCTTGCGGCACCCCGTTGACCAGCGCGGTTAGCACGTCGGTCCAGTTGAGGTTGGTCGGGAACAACTCGAACGGAGTAGCGACGTTGGCCGGCCCCTGGGGTATCGGGATACCGCTGCCGCCCATCACCGACGCGGTGCCATCGCCGAGCAGAATCCGCGCCGTCCCCGCTGGTCAGGCGCACGTCGCGGACCTGCACGTCGGGTATTGGTGCTGCCACCGGGACCGCGATGAGGCCGGCGCCGACGACGCCACCCCGGCGCTCAGGCGCCAACGACGGCGTGCGCGACGCATAGTCGGATCCTTCGGAAGGCCAGATTTGACTTGTGCACGGTAACTCCAGCCGTACGAACCTATTGGACAATGATCCAATTCTTCGGCTCGGAAACGCTCAATCGGGTGACGACCAGTCGTCGGGCTGAGACGGAAGGTACCGTCTAATGCTTATGGGCGAGCAGCAGTTCGATGTCATCGTCGTCGGGGCGGGCTTCGGTGGAATCGGCGCGGCGATCCAGCTCAGCCACCTGGGCTATGACAACATCCTGATCGTCGACCGCGAGGACGACCTGGGGGGAACATGGCACGTCAACCACTACCCGGGGCTTGCTGTCGATCAACCGTCGCCCACGTTCTCGTACTGGTTTGAGCCGAACCCGCACTGGTCGCGGCTGTATGCGCCCGGTGCCGAATTGAAGCGCTACGCCGTGGATGTCGCGGAGAAGTACAACGTACGCCGCTTCATGCGCTTCAACACCATCGTTGAAGGCGCCCGCTGGGACGAGGATGCTCAAGTCTGGCGGGTTGCGATCGCGGGTGGCGAGACGCTGAGCACGCAATTCTTGATCGCCGCGACCGGCTTCCTCTGCCAGCCGAGCACCCCGGATATCCCGGGCATCGAAACGTTCGCCGGACGCGTCCTGCACACCGCCAAGTGGGATGACAATGTTTCGCTCGCCGGTCGCCGGGCCGCAGTCATCGGGACCGGTTCCACTGGTGTGCAGGTCGTTCCGGAGCTGGCCAAGGAAGTCGCCGAGCTGACGGTGTATCAGCGCACGCCGATCTGGGTGTTGCCCAAATTCGACGTCCCGTTCACGCCAGCGATACAACGGCTTTTCGCTTTAGCGCCGCTTACCCAGCGCACTGTGCGGTGGTGCACCGACACCAGCCTGGAATTCGCGATGGTCATTACGATGTGGAAATACCGCTACTTCAAGCTGGTCAACAAGGCCATCTCACGTTTCTCGAAGATCTATCGATTGCTGTTGGTTCGCGACCGGGAGTTGTCCCGGAAGCTCAACCCGGACTTCGACTTTGGATGCAAGCGCCCGACGATCTCGAATACCTATTACCGGGCGTTCACCAAACCGCATGTGCATCTGGAAACCGACGGCATCGAACGGATCGAGCCCGATGGCATCGTCGCGAGGGACGGCACCAAACGGTTAATCGACACCCTGGTCCTCGCGACTGGATTCGACGTGTGGGAGGCGAACCTACCGGCGATCGAGGTGATCGGCCGTGAGGGTCGCAACCTCGGAAAGTGGTGGCGCGAAACGCAATTCCAAGCCTACGAGGGCATTTCGATGCCGCACTTCCCGAACTTCTTGTCGATGGCGAGCCCATACGCATGGGTCGGGTTGTCGTGGTTCAACACGGTGGAATACCAGATGCGCCACATGGATCGGCTGTTCGGCGAGCTCCAGCGTCGCGGCGCTCGGACCTTCGAGGTCACCGAAGAGGCCAATGCCCGCTTCCTGGCCCGGATGACCAAGCTGCTGGAAGACTCGGCATTCGAGCTCGGCAGCTGCGTGAATTCGCGGTCGTATTGGTTCAGGAACCACACCGGCAAGGGCGAAGCCCCGCTTTTCCGGCCGACGTCGGTTCGCAGCGCCGTCAAGGATCAGGAGCGTTTTCCGTTGTCGGACTACGCGATAGCCTGACGTCGCTCAGTCCTTGGTAAAGCAGTACATCCGGTACTCGGCCGTCCCGTCTTCGAAACGGCGGTAGATTCCCGTGCCTGGCACACCGGCGAAACGGCGGCCGAACGGCCGCACGAACGCCGGCAGCCGGCCCCCGACCAGCTCCAGTGACCGCTGCGAGTTCTTGTCGGGCGAGCGGACCACGTCATCGTTGATCACACGCGCCGAAACTTGGCGCAACGGCAGCTCGGCCAATGCTGCGTCCCAGCCGGGAAACTCGCTGTCGCCGCGGAAATCGGTGTAGAGAAAGTGTCCGCCCGGGCGCAGGACGCGGGCGGTTTCAGCGAGGAAGCGGGAAAGCCGCGGGTAGGCGTGCGAGGCCTCGACATTGATGACTGCGTCGAAGGATTCGTCCGGGAACGGCAGGTCCTCGGCGTTGCCGTGCACAAAATCCAATCCGGGCAGGTTATGTGTCTTCTTGCAGTAGGCGACGCCGTCCGGGTTGAAGTCCAGCCCCGTGTAGGAGGCCGGGTGCAATGTGCGGGTGAGGTAGGAAGCCCCGCCACCGTGGCCGCAACTGACTTCCAGCACCTTCTTGCCTTCGAGATCGGCCTGGGTTGCCACGCGATGATAGAGCTGGATGCCGTAGCGGTTGGGCTCATCGGATGCCTCCAGCGGCACGCCCATCGGCGGGTCCTCCTCATAGCCGTAGTTGAGGAAGGTGACCTCTTGCGCATCGAGTCGGCGGGTCAGAAAGGGGTACCAGACCTTGTTCATGAAGTCTTTGAACAATCTGACACCGATATCGGCGATGCGTTCCGTAGCAGTCATGGGCATGCCAGGCAGTATGCCAGGCAGGGATCGGCGGCGGGGTCAGACGTCAGCACAGCGATTTCCATGCCGTCAGTTGCCCGGGTTGCCCACCGACACCGGGGCATGATCACGCGATGTCGCGGCTGTTCGCCGATGGACGACCGCACGCCCGCCCCGCGACGGCATAATTGCCACACCCCGGTAGCGGCGCCGCTCACCGCGTGCATCGGTCGGCTCGAACCGAAATTCGCGAAGCAGGGTACGCAGCGCGATGTCCATCTCCATGTGTGCGAACGACGCACCGGGGCAACGGTTTACACCCCCGCCGAACGGCATCCACCGAAATGGCTTCGGGTTCGTGTTCAGGAATCGATCCGGGTTGAATGAATCCGGCTCGGGGAAGTTGACCGCTGACTCGTGGGCAAGCTGGAAGTTGACCGTCACATAGATGCCCTCGGGAAGAACCCAGTCTCCCAAGCGAATTCGTGTTTTCGTACGCCGAAAGGAGGCCTCGATACTCGGCCGGATGCGCTGCGCTTCGTAGATCGTCGCCTGCCGCAAGGCCGACCCGCCGGCGTCCACTTCCTCGACAAGGCGCTCCAATACCTGTGGATGCCGGCGCAATTGCTCCAGTATCCAGGCCAACTGGTTTGCGGTTGTCTCATGACCGGCGCCCACCAACGTCAGCAACTCGTTGGCGATGTGCCGATCGGGGATAGGTTCGCCGTTGTCGTCGCGGACACGCAACAGCACCGCGAGCACATCTTTGCGCTCCTCGAGCGCCGGGTCGGACCGCGCCTGGGCGATCAGTGAGTCGATGACCGCGTCGAAACGTCGCCGATACTGCGCCATTTGTCCGCCCGGACTCCATCGACCGAAGTCACGCCGCACTACCGACTGCATCTGGTGCAGGAAGGAGCCAACGGTGACCATCGTCGGCACCACCCTGCGAAGCTCGTCGAGGGCGGATGGCTCGTCGCCGAACATGGTGCGCAGAATCGCATTGAGCGCTATGTGGTTCATCGACTCATGCGTTTTGAACTCGCGCCCCTCCGGCCAATTCGCGGTTTCGCGCAGCACCTCTTCTTCGACGATGTGCTCGTAGGCGTTCACCCGCTTGCCGTGAAACACCGGAAGTATCACTCGTCGGCGCTCGAGGTGCTCCTCGCCGTTGAGGAGGAACGTCGAACCCGGACCGAATACCTCGCCGAGGTTGGTCGGGCGTTCGAGCAGGTCGCCGCTGGCCGAGAAGACTTCTTTGACCAGTGCTGCGTCGCTGACCACCACCGTCTTTCCGAAGATCGGCAAATTGATCGTGCATTCGCTGCCATAGCGCCGGCCAAGAGCGGGGATCACTTCGCACAGCGCAGTCAGTAACGCGAGGCCCTGGATGCTCTTCGGTATCCGCGGCCCCGGCGGCAGGCGTACCGGCTCAGTTGTCGCCGTTGCCATGTCGTCCCCCTCTGCGTACCAGGTTCCCTGAATTTACCCTGTGCGGGCGGGACGACGCGTCAGTCCTTGGCGAAGCAGTACACCCGGTAAGAGAACTCCCCGTTTTCCACGGCGCGGCAGAATGCCCAGTCGGTCATATCGCTGGCAAAGCGGGTCATGCCACCATGGCGACTGGTCAGCTCGTGCTTGTGCGGCCTATCTTTCTCCATCCCGCGCAGCACCTGCTTGTCGATGACGTCCTTCGACACCAAACGCAACGGCGCCTCGGCCAGCGCCGCATCCCACTCGGCGAAGTCGCGACGCCGGCGGAAATCGGCGTACAGAAAATGCCCTCCCGGAGTCAGCACGCGGGCCACCTCCGCGAGGAAACGCGGGACGTGGGGATAGAGGTGCGAGGCTTCGACGTTGAGCACCGCGTCGAAGGAGTCGTCGGGGAAGGGTAGGTCCTCGGCGTTGCCCTCGACGAAATCCAAGCCGGCCAGGGTGTGCCGCTTCTTGCAGAAGGCGACGCCGTCCGCGTTCAAGTCGAGCCCGGTGTAGGAGGCGGGCTGCTGTGTCCGCACCAGATACGATGCGCCGCCACCGTGGCCACAACTGACTTCCAGCACCTTCTTGCCCGCGAGGTCAACCTGGGTCGCGGTGCGGTGGTAGAGCTGGATCGAATACCGGTTGGGTTCATCGGACTCGTCGAGCGACAGATCCATCGACGGGTCGTCGTAGCAGAAGTTCAGGAACAACCAGTCATCAGCGCCGACCAGACGGGTTTGGGCCGCGAACCGTTTTGAGGCGAACGAGGTGAAAAGCAGGTTGTAGATGGATGGGTTTATGACAAGGCGATAGGTCAACGGGTTGAAAATCAGGCGGTTGGTGGTGGCGACCATCGGGGCAGTATGACATGAGCGGTGGGGCCACTCCGCATGCTGGCTCAAGCCGCCGGACCTCGTCCGTCACATCCAACCGTTGGCCAACCCACCGGAAGCTCCGGTGGCCGCGAGATGTCGGTCGCACCAAAGCTGTTCGCAGATCCAGCGACCTATTCAAAAGAATGCAAAAAATCTCCAATCGGGACGGCAGCGTTGGACCTTGAGCAGGTCGGTGGCGCATCGGCATATCCGCAGGTAAAACCCCAAGCTGCGATGGGCGTGTGATTCTTAGATAATGCATGGAAAGAACCCGACATGCAGTGGCCACAGCATGGTTTACTCATCCATATTGGTCGCGCTCGTATCGAGGCGCCGCTCGCGTTCGGGACGGGTGAAAGGGATGTCGATGGTTCGCGCCGGCTTCGCGTCGGAGAAGCACGCGAACGCCTACACGCATCGTCTGGATAACAGCGCATGAGCAACCATCACGCGCACCACGAGCGCATCAACCGAGCGTCGGTAGCGGGATGGGTCCGCAAACTGGCGGTGCCGATCATCCTCGGCTGGTTTGCGATCAGCCTGCTGGTGAGCTTCGGCGTTCCCTCACTGGAGCAGGTCGCGAAAGAGCACGCCGTATCACTGAATGCCAACGATGCGTCGTCGGTCAAGGCAATGGCCCGTATCGGCAAGGCATTCAAGGAATCCGACTCCGACAGCACGGCGATGATCGTCCTGGAAGGCGATCAACCCCTCGGCCCGAGTGCGCACCAATACTATGAAGCCCTCATCAATCAGCTCAGAGCTGACACCAAGCATGTGCAGCACATCCAGGATTTCTGGGGCGATCCGCTCACGGCCGCGGGCGCGCAAAGCGCCGACGGCAAAGCCGCTTATGTTCAGTTGAACCTCGTCGGTAATCAGGGCGAATCGCAGTCCAACCAATCCGTCGATGCTGTTCGGAAAATCGTGGGCAGCACTCCCGCGCCGAAAGGGGTAAAGGCCTACGTCACCGGTCAGGCCGCGCTGGCGGCGGACGCGAACCAGGCTGGCGACAAGAGTGTCGTGAAGTTCATGGTGATAACCGTCGCGGTGATCACCATCATGTTGCTTTTCTTGTACCGCTCGATCACCACCGTAATTCTCTTGTTGGCGATGGTCGGGATCGAGTTGGCGGCGGCTCGCGGAATTGTTGCATTCCTGGCCGAGCAGGACGTCATCAGGCTTTCCACTTTTGCGACCAATATCCTGGTGTCGCTCGCGATCGCTGCGGGAACGGACTACGGGATATTTTTCATCGGGCGGTATCACGAGGCGCGTCAGGCCGGCGAAAGCCGTGAGAGGGCGTACGTCACGGCCTATCGCGGAGTCGCTCCCGTCGTCTTGGCGTCAGGTCTGACGATCGCGGGTGCGACGTACTGCCTGAGTTTCGCCCGCTTGCCGGTTTTCCAAACCATGGGCGCCCCATGCGCGGTCGGCATGATCGTCGCCGTTGCGGTCGCGCTCACGCTGGTTCCCGCGGTTCTTACCGTGGCGAGCCGTTTCGGTCTGCTGGATCCGAAGCGGCTGCTCCACGTGCGGGGATGGCGACAGGTGGGTACCGCCGTCGTGCGCTGGCCGGTGCCCATCTTTGTCGCGACGTGCGCGGTTGCCCTGGTCGGCCTGCTGGCGCTGCCCGGATACAAGGTGAGCTACAAAGACCGGGACTACATACCCAAGACTGTGCCGGGCAATGTTGGCATGGCGGCCGCGGAGCGGCACTTCTCGCAGGCGCGCATGTTGCCCGAGATTTTGATGGTCGAGTCCGACCACGATATGCGCAATTCCGCCGATTTTCTTGTCCTGGACAAACTCGCCAAAGGGATCTTCCGGGTTGAGGGAGTTGCCCGCGTCCAGAGCGTCACTCGGCCGCAGGGCACGCCGCTCGCGCACACGTCGATACCGTTCCTATTGAGCATGCAAAACGCCGGGCAGGTCGAGAACCTGCAGTTCGCGAAAACGCGGATGAAAGACATGTTGACGCTGGCCGACCAGCTCGGCGGCACCATCTCGGCGATGGAGCGCCTGAACGCACTCATGCAGCAACTCGTCGGCACCGGTCACCACGCGGCCGGCACCGCCAAAGAGACGCTGGCCATCGCCAACAACGTGCGCGACGAAATCGCTGATTTCGACGATGCATTCAGGCCGGTCCGTAGTTACTTCTACGCGGACCCGCACTGCTACAACATCCCGGTCTGCTGGGCGATCAGAAACGCGTATGACGCCTTGGACGGTGTGGACAAACTCACCGAGAAGTTCGGCGATCTCGATAAGGACCTGGATAGCGCCGACGCGGTCATGCCACAGCTTGCCGCCCTGCTGCCGCCGCAGATCACCACCATGAAAAGCGTGCGGACCATGGTGCTGACACTGCACAGCACGATGAACGGGATGCTCGACCAGGTCGACCAATTGAGCAACGACGTGTCGGCGATGGGCAAGGACTTCGACGCGGCCAAGACCGACGACTCCTTCTACCTGCCTCGCGAAGCGTTCAACAACCCGGACTTCCAGCGTGTGATGAAGCTGTTCCTCTCACCGGACGGCAAGGCCGCCCGCTTCATCATTTCGCATAAGGGAGACCCGGCGACCGACGAGGGCATGTCGCGCATCAACGCGATACGGACGGCGGCCTACGAGTCGATCAAGGGCACCGCGCTGGAAGACTCCAAGGTCTATATCGCCGGTACTGCTGCGTTGTTCAACGACCTGAAAGAGGCGTCGCACTACGACTTCTTGATAGCCGGTATTTCTTCGCTGTGCATGATCTTCATCATCATGCTGATCATCACGCGAAGTCTTGTCGCGGCCCTGGTAATCGTTGGCACAGTGGCGATTTCGTTGGGGGCATCGTTCGGGCTATCCGTGTTGGTCTGGCAGTACTTGCT
>NZ_JBAPPI010000397.1:0-14935 GCF_049280035.1 Mycobacterium sp.
TACCTGTGCTCGCAATCCACCCCACCCGGCGCCGGTATCCACGGGCTATGCGGCTACCACGCCGCCCAGTCGGCGTTGCGTCGGCTCGGCGTGACCTGAACCACCGAATTCGCGACGCATTCCCGCAGCTACTAGGCTGGCGGCGAGCAATTCGTTAGCGACTAAGGAGAGACAAGTGACGGTCCGGGTAGGCATCAACGGCTTCGGTCGAATCGGACGCAACTTCTACCGGGCCCTACTGGCGCAGCAAGCCGAGGGCGCCAGCACCGACGTCGAGCTGGTCGCGGTCAACGACCTGACCGACAACGCGACGCTGGCGCATCTGCTCAAGTTCGACTCGATCCTGGGCCGGCTGCGCTACGACGTCAGCCTGGAGGGCGACGACACCATCGTCGTCGGCAACACCAAGATCAAGTCGCTGGCGATCAAGGAGGGTCCGGCGGCGCTGCCCTGGGGCGATCTGGGCGCCGACGTCGTCGTCGAATCCACCGGCATCTTCACCAACGCCGCCAAGGCCAAGGGCCACCTGGACGCCGGTGCGAAGAAGGTGATCATTTCCGCGCCGGCCACCGACCCCGACATCACGATCGTTCTCGGCGTCAACGACGACAAGTACGACGGCAGCCAGAACATCATCTCCAATGCGTCGTGTACGACGAACTGCCTTGCGCCGCTTGCCAAAGTGCTGCACGACGAATTCGGCATCGTCAAAGGCCTGATGACCACCATCCACGCTTACACCCAGGACCAGAACCTTCAGGACGGGCCGCACCCGGATTTGCGCCGCGCCCGTGCTGCCGCGCTCAACATCGTCCCGACGTCAACCGGCGCCGCCAAGGCCATCGGTCTGGTGCTGCCCGAGTTGAAAGGCAAGCTCGACGGATACGCGCTGCGGGTGCCGATTCCGACCGGCTCGGTCACGGACCTGACCGCCGAGCTGTCCAAATCGGCCAGCGCCGACGAGATCAACTCGGTGTTCAAGGCCGCCGCCGAGGGCAAGCTCAAGGGAATTCTCAAATACTACGATGCCCCGATCGTCTCCAGCGATATCGTCACCGACCCGCACAGCTCGATCTTCGACTCCGGGCTGACCAAGGTGATCGACAATCAGGCCAAGGTGGTGTCCTGGTACGACAACGAATGGGGCTACTCCAACCGCCTCGTCGATCTGGTCGCGCTGGTCGGCAAGTCGCTGTAGTCGTGAACCAACCTTCTCTGCCCACCCTTTCCGACCTTCTCGCACAAGGGGTTTCGGGTCGCGGTGTGCTGGTGCGCTCCGACCTGAACGCGCCGCTCGACGACGGCGCCATCACCGATCCCGGCCGCATTATCGCCTCGGTGCCGACGCTGAAGGCGCTGGTCGATGCCGGCGCCAGGGTAGTGGTGACCGCCCATCTCGGACGACCCACGGGCGAACCCGATTTGAAACTGTCGTTGGCGCCGGTCGCTGCGGCACTTGGCGAGCAGCTGGGCCAGGACGTGCAGTTGGCCGACGACGTCGTCGGCCGTGATGCGCACGCCCGCGCGGAGCGTCTGACCGACGGGGATGTCCTGCTGCTGGAAAACATTCGCTTCGACCCGCGGGAAACCAGCAAGGACGACGGGGAGCGGTTGGCGCTGGCCAGACAGCTCGTCGAGCTCGTCGGGCCAACAGGCGCTTTCGTGTCCGACGGGTTCGGGGTGGTGCACCGCAAGCAAGCCTCGGTCTACGACGTCGCCACGCTGCTGCCGCATTACGCCGGCAAGCTGGTCGCCGACGAGATCAGCGTGCTCGAGCGGCTGACCAGCTCGACGCGCCGACCCTATGCCGTGGTGCTCGGAGGTTCGAAGGTATCGGACAAGCTCGGTGTCATCGAGCAGCTGGCCACCAAGGCCGATAGCATCGTGATCGGCGGCGGCATGTGCTTCACATTCCTTGCTGCAGCTGGTCTTTCGGTGGGTACCTCGCTGCTGCAGACCGAAATGATCGACACCTGCCGCCGATTGCTCGACACCTACGCGGACGTGTTGCGCCTGCCGGTGGATATCGTGGTGGCCGACAAGTTCGCCGCCGATTCGCCGCCGCAGGTCGTCGCCGTTGATGCGATCCCGGGCGACAAGATGGGGTTGGACATCGGGCCGGGGTCAGTGACGCGTTTCAGCACGCTGCTGTCCAACGCGGAGACCATCTTCTGGAATGGTCCGATGGGTGTTTTCGAATTTCCGGCGTTCGCGGCCGGCACCAAAGGCGTCGCCAAAGTGATCGCCGATGCGACCGCCAAGGGCGCGTTCAGCGTGATCGGTGGCGGCGACTCCGCCGCGGCGGTGCGCGCGCTGGGCCTGCCCGAGGACGGCTTCTCGCACATCTCCACCGGCGGTGGGGCATCGCTGGAATACCTTGAGGGCAAAGAGCTGCCGGGCTTAAAAGTACTGGGCAGTGTTACCTAAAAGCTAAGGATCTCGATGAGCCGCAAGCCGCTGATAGCCGGCAACTGGAAGATGAACCTCAACCACTTCGAGGCGATCGGGCTGGTTCAGAAGATCGCGTTCTCGCTGCCCGACAAGTACTACGACCGGGTCGACGTATCGGTCATTCCGCCGTTCACCGATCTGCGCAGCGTGCAGACCTTGGTCGACGGCGACAAGCTGCGGCTGACTTACGGCGCCCAGGATGTGTCGCAGCATGATTCCGGCGCCTACACCGGTGAGATCAGCGGTGCTTTTCTGGCCAAGCTGGGCTGCAGCTACGTCGTCGTCGGGCACTCGGAGCGGCGCACGTACCACAACGAGGACGACGCGCTGGTGGCCGCCAAGGCTGCTGCCGCGCTCAAGTACGAGCTGATCCCGATCATCTGCATCGGCGAGCACCTGGAAGTCCGGGAAGCCGGTGAGCATGTCAGCCATTGCCAAGAGCAGCTGCGCGGATCGCTGACCGGGCTCTCGGCCGAGCAGATCGGCAAGGTCGTCATCGCCTATGAGCCGGTGTGGGCAATCGGGACCGGGCGGGTGGCCAGCGCCGGCGATGCCCAGGAGGTGTGCGCGGCGGTCCGCAAGGAGCTGAGCACGCTGGCCTCACCGCACGTCGCCGAGACCGTCCGGGTGCTGTACGGCGGCTCGGTGAACGCCAAGAACATCGGCGACATCGTCGCCCAGGACGACGTCGACGGTGCCCTGGTCGGCGGCGCGTCGTTGGACGGCGAGCAGTTCGCGACGCTATCCGCCATCGCCGCCGGGGGGCCGCTGCCCAACGGGTGAGGCAGACGGGGCTGCTGGGGCCTGTCGAGTTGACGACCAGCGGAGTTCCGTTTAGCTTAACGAAACCTGATAGAAATACAGGGTCGTTAAGTTCTCTTGATTGCACAGCTACTCTCAGGGCACTTACGCAGCTCTACCCAATCCCGGGAAGGCATCCCCAATGGCTGGTCGTGACAGCGCCAACGGCAAAAACCGGCGTCGGCGCCGGGTCGTCACCCTGGGTGGGGCGGCTGGTGCGCTTATGGCTGCGGCAGCGATGGCAACCGGGTCGGCGGTCACCGCGGCTCCTGCGAAGGCCGACATTGACGCCCTCCTCGACCCGATCATCCAGCCCCTGATGACCTCGTTGAGCGATGCGATCGCCGGCTTCGATCCGGCCGCCGCAACCGATCTGACCAGCTGGACCGACAGTCTTCTGGCCAGCCTGAATTCGCTTGATATCGGGGCTGCGGTGCCGTCGGCCGCAGAGCCTGCTGCGGCAGCCGCCTCGTCGTCGACGTCGGGCACCTACGACATTCCGATAACCATGCAAGAGGTGACCGAGCCGACCGTGCAGGCGACGATCGCGGGGAGCTCGCCCCAGACGCTGCTCGTCGACACCGGATCCAGCGGTCTTGTCATCCCGTGGGAAAATGTCGGGCTATCGCAAGTGCTGAGCCTCGGGTTTCCCACCGGCTTGGGCTTCAGCGGCTACAGCGGTGGAGTCGATTACCTCTATCTGACCTACACCGACGCGACAATCGATTACGGCAACGGCGCCAGCGCCCTCGACACCACGGGTGCCCCCATCGATGTGGAGATCTTGTCTTGGCCGACATCCTTGGGCTCGCCGTCGAGCTTCGAGCAATTCCTTGCCGATGACAAGGTAACCGGCATCCTGGGTATCGGCGCGGCCGGCACGGGTCCGACCACCAGCCCGTTGGAGGCGGCCGGCTACGAAGGTGTGACCGTCAACATCCCCGGGAACGAGCTGATCGTCGCTCCCGCCAACCCGGGCACGGCCATAGCCACGCTACCCGGAGCGCCAACCCCGGCCACCACCCTGACCGAAGTCGTGACATCGGGTAATACGATTGTTGGTAGTGGTTCCGTTTTCGACGATGTCGATTCCGGCGGTGTCTACGGAACCATCCCGTCGACCATCGCATCCGCCGTGGCGCAGGGAGACAAGATTTCGGTTTACGACGGTAATATCTTGCTGTACCAATACACCGTGGGGACCGACAGCCTCGGTACCAACGAGGCGCCGGCGGTGTTCACGGGAACCGCGGGAACGAACTCGATTGACAGCGGCGTCGAACCTTACTTGCTAGGACCGATTTACATCAACTACGCCAGCGACACGCTGTCCTTCGACAAGCCGCTGCCGTAACGGCGCCGACGCCGGTCTGAGGCGGCTCACCGCCGGCCGGTAAGGTGTTGGCCATGGAATTGGCCCTGCAGATCACCCTGGTGGTCACCAGCATCCTGGTGGTCCTGTTGGTGCTGTTGCACCGCGCCAAGGGTGGCGGTCTGTCGACGCTGTTCGGCGGCGGCGTGCAGTCCAGCCTGTCCGGGTCGACGGTGGTGGAGAAGAACCTGGACCGATTGACCTTGTTCGTCGTCGGCATCTGGCTGGTGGCCATCGTCGGCATGGCGCTGCGGATCAAATACAACACTTGAGCTGTCCTGCTCGCAGCGCGGGGTAGCCTGCGTGCCCCGATACTGGACTGATGGCTGACGTTCCCGACACCGGGCTGGAACCGATCGGCGCGGTACGACGGACCCGCACCGGCCGTCAGGCGACCGAGCCGATGCGCGAGGACATCCGGTTACTCGGTGCGATTCTGGGCGATACGGTGCGCGAGCAGCACGGCGACGAGGTGTTTGCTTTGGTCGAGCGGGCCCGGGTCGAGTCGTTTCGGGTGCGTCGCTCGGAGATCGAACGGGCCGAAGTGGCCCGCCTGTTCGAGGGCATCGACATCCATCAGGCCATCCCGGTGATCCGGGCGTTCAGCCATTTCGCGTTGCTGGCCAACGTCGCCGAGGACATTCACCGGGAACGCCGCCGCGCCATCCACGTGGCGGCGGGCGACCCGCCGCAGGACAGCAGCCTGGCCGCTACCTATCTGAAGCTCGACGCGGCGGAACTGAACGCGGCGACCGTCGCCCAGGCACTGGCCGGTGCGCTGGTCTCCCCGGTCATCACCGCCCACCCGACCGAAACCCGGCGACGAACGGTGTTCGACACCCAGCACCGAATCACCCAACTGATGCGGCTGCGCGCGCAGGGGCACACCGAAATCGACGACGGCGGCGACATCGAGTTGGAGCTGCGCCGCCAGGTGCTGACGCTGTGGCAGACCGCGCTGATCCGGCTGTCCCGGCTGCAGATCTCCGACGAGATCGCAGTCGGGCTCAGGTATTACCAGACCGCGTTCTTCGAGGTGATGCCACGAGTCAACGCCGAGGTTCGGCAGGCGCTGCGCAGCCGCTGGCCCGACGCCGACCTGCTTTCCGAACCCATCTTGCGGCCCGGCTCCTGGATCGGCGGCGACCGCGACGGCAACCCGAATGTCACCGCCGACGTCGTGCGGCTGGCCACCGCCAGCGCGGCCTACACCGCGCTGGGTCACTACGCTGCCGAGCTGACCGCCTTGGAGCAGGAGCTGTCGATGTCGGCGCGACTGGTCGCCGTCACCGACGAACTGGCGGCGCTGGAAGAGCAGTGCGACGAGCATCCCGCAGACGAGCCCTACCGCCGGGCAGTGCGGGTGATCCGGGCCCGCCTCACCGCTACCGCCGCGGAGATTCTGGATCACGAGCCGGCGAACCTGCTCGACCTCGGCCTTCCGCCATACGCGACACCGGGGCAGTTGCTGGCCGATCTCGACACCGTGGACGCCTCACTGCGGGCTAACGGCTCCGCGCTGTTGGCCGACGACCGGCTGGCCCGATTGCGGGAAGCCGTGCACGTCTTCGGTTTTCACCTGTCGGGTCTGGACATGCGGCAGAACTCCGACGTCCACGAGGAGGTGGTCGCGGAGTTACTTGCCTGGGCCGGAGTACATCCCGACTACAGCTCACTGAGCGAAGACGAACGGGTCAACATCCTGGCCGCCGAGCTGAGCACCCGACGGCCGTTGATCGGGGACCGCGACGAATTGTCCGAATTGGCCCGCAAAGAACTCGCCATCATCGGCGCGGGCACTCGCGCGGTTGCCGACTATGGTCCGCCGGCGATACCCAACTACATCATCTCGATGTGCCGATCCGTCTCGGATTTGCTGGAAGCGGCGATCCTGCTGAAGGAGTCCGGTCTGCTCGACGCCACCGGCAGCGAGCCGTACTGTCCGGTGGGCATCGTCCCGCTGTTCGAGACGATCGACGACCTGCGTCGGGGTGCATCGATTCTGGAAGCGGTACTTGACCTTCCGATCTATCGGGGCATCGTGCGGGCCCGCGGCGACAGCCAGGAGGTGATGCTCGGCTACTCCGACTCGAATAAGGACGGCGGCTACCTGACCGCCAACTGGGCGCTGTACCGAGCCGAGCTCGACCTGGTCGAGTCAGCACGCAAAACCGGAATCCGGCTGCGGCTCTTTCACGGTCGCGGCGGCACAGTGGGCCGCGGCGGCGGACCCAGCTTCCAGGCGATCCTGGCGCAGCCGCCGGGAGCGGTGAACGGCTCGCTGCGGCTGACCGAGCAGGGCGAAGTGATCGCCGCCAAATACGCCGAACCGCAGATGGCGCGGCGCAACTTGGAGACACTGGTGGCCGCCACCCTGGAGTCCACCCTGCTTGACGTCGAAGGTCTCGGCGACTCGGCCGGCCCGGCCTACGAGGTCCTCGACGAGCTGGCCGACCGTGCGCAGCGCGCCTACACCGAATTAGTGCACGAGACACCGGGTTTCGTGGACTATTTCCTGCAGTCCACGCCGGTAAGCGAGATCGGGTCGATGAACATCGGCAGCCGCCCTACGTCGCGAAAACCGACGTCGTCGATCGCCGACCTGCGAGCGATCCCGTGGGTGCTGGCCTGGAGCCAGTCGAGGGTAATGCTGCCAGGCTGGTACGGAACCGGCTCGGCCGTCGAAAGCTGGATCGCCGGCGGCGACGGGCGTGTTGAGGTGCTGCGTGACCTGTATCAACGCTGGCCGTTTTTCCAGACGGTGCTGTCGAATATGGCGCAGGTGCTCGCGAAAACGGATCTCGGCCTGGCGGCCCGCTACGCCGAGTTGGTGGAGGACGACGCGCTACGGCGCCGGGTATTCGACAAGATCGCCGCTGAGCACCAGCGAAGCATCAACGCGCACAAGCTGATCACCGGCCAGGACGACCTCCTCGCCGACAATCCGTCGCTGGCGCGTTCGGTCTTCAATCGTTTCCCGTACCTGGAACCGCTGAACCACCTGCAGGTCGAGCTGCTGCGCTGCTACCGCGCCGGCGACGACGATGAGCTGGTGCAGCGCGGAATCTTGCTGACGATGAACGGTTTGGCCAGCGCGCTGCGCAACAGCGGCTAGGCGTGGCGAGCCTCAGAAGTCTCACCAGACCCTTAGTCGCTGGCTGAAGGACTAGTTGCGTCTGTGATTTCAACGCGTATGTGATATCAGCACGGGTGATATCGCATACGCCTTCGTTTCCAAAGCGATGTGTATGCCGAGTTCCTGGTGCACAGGTGGCTGGTGTGACCTCAGCGGCGGACGTAGTCGAGGCGACAGGGTCCGTCCGCCCGCGCCACACCGCCGATCTGGGCCGGGACGGGCCGCGGGTGTGCTGTCCAACCCGGCGTCATCTGGTAGCGGCCGAACAAGTACGTCATCGTCGCCGTCATCGCTGATAGCGAAAACGGTTGTGCCGGACAGGAATGCCGTCCGTGACCGAACGCGGTCACTAGCATGGGCGAGGAGAGCGTCTTCTCGTCGGTCAGCCGGTGTCGGGTCCATCGGTCCGGGTCCCAGTTTTCCAGCCCCGGCGCAGCGGAGGTGTTGAGCAGCGGCAGCAACGTGGCGATGGTCCATCCCGGCGGCACCTGATAGCTGACGTCTCCGGTGTCAAGACAGACCGGGGACAACACGGTGCGGGACATGATCGAGCGCTGCGCCAGACGTGTGGACTCCAGCGCGCACCGCTGCGCCAGGTCGGCATCGCCGGCGATGGCCCGCGCCAGATGTGCGGGGTGCTCGAGTAGATCGACCAATGCCCACCCGAGCGCGGCGGCGAGATTGGACATCGACGCGATGTGAATCAGCGCGACGTCGAGCGCGATCCCGCGCAAGCGGTTGTCCGGTGCCTCCGAACACCAGGCGTCCACGATTCTGCCGAACAGAGTCTGATCGTCCGTGCGGCCGGCGTCCCAGCGACGCACGGCAGCCGCGACGACATCGGCTACTTCGTCGAGGGCCGCGCGCTCGGCTCGCTTGTTGGCGGCGGCGACCGCTGCCATTGCGTCGGGATGGACGAACGCGTCGGCGCCGTCGAGGCTGTCGAGGGCCCGCACGAGACGATCAAACGCCTTGCCCTCGGCAGATCCAGGCCCGGCCCAAGAGGCGAGCCCCATCCGGTGGCCGAGTCGACGGGTCAGATCGAAGAGGTCCGCCGACCCCGATGAGCCCAACTCGGTGGTGGTCTCGGCCAGCGCCCAGTCCAGATTGGCCAGGTAGTCGGCGACGTCGTCGCGACGGAACAGGGTGCTGGGCAGGATTCGCCGTCCCTCGAAGATCTCGTCGGGGAGTTTGCGACGCAGCATCAAGTAATCGGCGACCGCTTTGCTGGCTTGCTCCTCGGTCAGCCCGTAGAACGACTCGATGCCTCTCGGGGAGAACGTGAACAGATAATGATCCCGCCCGCTCTGCACGGTGAAGGTGTCGCCGAATCTGGCACGGGCTGCGGCGATCACAACGACCGCGTCGGAAACCGGGACGTCCCACGGCAGGCCGGTTCCTTCAGCGTAGGGGGCAGCTGAAGCCGGGTAGGCCTCCGGCACCGTTTAGCGCACCGTCCGATTCCGTAGCGAATTGACTGCGTTCCGCACCGCGCGGTCGGCCACCGACAGCGGCGACATCACTGTCTCGCCGACGCCCACCATGTAGTCGATGCGCTCGACGATGGCCTCGACCGGCGCGACGAGCGTAACCAGCCGTTTCATCAAGTCATCAATCCTGCCCAGCGTGGCCTCGAAGTGGTCTAAGCCGTCGTCGAGGCGGTCCACCGCCTCGTTCAAGCGGGTCAGCGAATTGTTGAGGTCGGTCAGGGTATCGCCCAGGCCGCCTAACACGTCTTCCAGTTGGCCCACGGTGACGTCGGCGTTCATTGCCGCCTGGGTGAGCGTCTTGAGCCGCTGTCGCGGCGGGCGGCCGCCGGCGCTTTTGTCTGCCATGACGTTCATTATTACCGGCGGGTTGGGAACCCCCGAACGCGAATCAGCATCTGATCGAATATGCAATGCAGACACTGCGACCATTACCGCCGCGTCGTGACGTTCCTTTCCAAGCGCGCTGCACACTCCGACCTCATTCGACGACTGGCGGACTATGCGGTGGGCTACGCCGATCGGCAAGCCGAGCGGCGCCGCTAGTTGGACGCTTGCCCGGTAGGGATCTTGGCTGCTGCCTGGGTGTCGAGAAACCAGACCGTCTGCTCGCGACCGACCGCACCGGCGGCCGGTATCGCCACCGGGTCGGCGCCGCCGACCGCTGCGGCGACCGCGTCGGCTTTCTCCGCCCCGGACACCAACAACCAGACCTCGCTAGACCGCTGAATTGCGGGCAGCGTCAGAGTAATTCGTAGCGGTGGAGGTTTCGGCGAATCTTCGACACCGACGACCAGCCGGGTGGTCTCGCGCACGGCGGGGCTGTCCGGGAACAGCGAATTGATGTGACCTTCGGGCCCCACGCCGAGCAGATGGACGTCGAAATTCGGTGCGGGATCGCCCGGTTCGGCGTTCGCTGCCAAAAGCTGCTCGTAGGACAATGCGGCGGCGGCAAGATCACCACCGAATTCGCCGTCGCGCGCCGGCATCGCATGCACGTTGCGCGCCGGGATGTCGATGTGGTTCAACAACGCATCACGGGCTTGTTTGTCGTTGCGTTCGTCGTCGTCTTCGGCCACGTAACGCTCATCGCCCCAAAACAGATGCACGTTGGCCCAGTCGATCCGCTGCTCCTGGGTGGCGAGATAACTCAACAGCCGGTTGCCATTGCCGCCAGCGGTCAGCACGATCAGCGCCCGTCCGCGAGCGGCCACCGCCGCGTCGATCACGGCGATCAAACGCTCACCCGCGGCAGCGGCCAATCCATCGCTGTCGTCGAATGTTTCGACCGTGGTGGTCATACGTACTGCACCCGGTCGATGCCCTCGAGCGCGGAAAAGTAGATCACGTCCGGGTCCAGTCGGCGTAGATCCTCGGCCAGGCATTCTCGGGCTTCTCTGCGCTGCAAGGGAACAAGCGCGTCCGGCTTAGCCGTCCGGCTCAACGTCGCCGTCGTCCCCTCCTGCGGTCTGCTCAGGGTCACCGTCTCGCTGTTGCGCACCAGCTCGACTTTGAGCTCACCGACCGCGCGTCGCACCGGCCCGTCGATCCGGCTGGCCAGCCAGCCCGCGAGAACGTCCAGCGCAGGTTCGGTCTTGAGCCCAGACACCAGCGCCGAGGTGATTGGCTCGTGTGGCGGCTGGTCGATCGCCGAGGTGAGTAGCGCCCGCCAGTAGGTAATGCGGCTCCAGGCCAGGTCGGTGTCGCCGGGGGTGTATCCAGACAGCCTGCTTTTGATGCATGCCAATGGATCAGCCCCGTTGGTTGCGTCGGTGATACGCCGAAGTGCCAGCTGGCCCAACGGATCCTGCGCCGGCACGGCCGGGGCGACATCCGGCCACCACGCCACCACCGGGATATCGGGCAGCAGGAACGGTACGACGACGCTGCTGCTGTGTCCGGCGAGTGCACCCGAGAGCCGGAGCACCACCACCTCGGTGGCGCCGCTGTCACCACCGACCCGTAGTTGGGCGTCCAAACGCGCCTCGGCGGCATCGGCGTCGCCGGTCATCACCACGATCACCCGGCTGGGGTGTTCGTGGCTGGCCGCGGTGGCCGCTTCGATGGATTCTTCGAGGATCGTCTCGCTGTCGGGCGCGATCACCAATGTGAGTACCCGGCCGAGCGTCACTGCGCCGACCTTCTGGCGCAACTCGTCGAGCCTCTTGTTGATCTCGTTGGTACTGGTTTCCGGCAATTCGACGATCACGGCCGCCGCCATTCCCGGCCGGTCCGGCGGAGCATCTCGAACGACGATGCCGGGCCCCAGGTACCCGCCTCGTACGGTTCGGGCTTGCCGTCTTCGGCCCAGTTGTCGAGCACCGGATCCAGTATTTCCCAGGCTAATTCGACTTCCGCATTGACGGGAAAGAGCGACGGCTCGCCCAGCAGCACGTCGAGGATCAGCCGTTCGTAGGCCTCGGGTGATTCCTCGGCGAACGCTGAACCGTAGGAGAAGTCCATGTTGACGTCGCGTACTTCCATTGCGCTGTCCGGCACCTTCGAACCGAATCGCAACGTAATCCCTTCGTCCGGCTGTACTCGGATCACTAGCGCGTTGGCGCCCAGCTCATCGGTCATCGTCGCGTCGAACGGCAGATGCGGTGCCCGTTTGAACACCAGGGCGATCTCGGTGACCCTGCGGCCCAGTCGTTTTCCGGTCCGAAGGTAGAATGGCACGCCGGCCCAGCGACGTGTATCGACTTCCAGTGTGATGGCGGCGAACGTCTCGGTGGTGGAGTCTTTGGAAAAGCCCTCTTCGTCGAGCAGGCCAACCACATGCTCTCCGCCCTGCCAACCGGCGCTGTACTGGCCGCGAGACGTGGTCTCGTCGAGTGGCTCCGCGAGTTGCGTTGCGGAGAGCACCTTGATCTTCTCAGTCTGCAGTTCCGACGGATGAAAACTCACCGGCTCTTCCATGGCGGTCAACGCCATGAGTTGCATCAGGTGGTTCTGGATCACGTCGCGGGCAGCGCCGATCCCGTCGTAATAGCCTGCGCGCCCGCCAAGTCCGATGTCCTCGGCCATGGTGATCTGCACGTGGTCGACGTAGTGGGCGTTCCAGATCGGGTCGAACAACTGATTGGCGAACCGCAGCGCCATGATGTTCTGCACCGTTTCCTTGCCCAGGTAGTGGTCGATGCGGAACACCGATTCCTCGGGGAACACACTGTTGACCACGTGGTTGAGCTCGCGTGCACTGTCCAGGTCGTGGCCGAACGGCTTTTCGATGACCACGCGCCTCCAGCTCTCGTCCTGGGGACGGGCCAACCCGGCTTTGCTCAACTGCTCGCAGACCGCCGGAAAGCTGTTGGGCGGGATCGCCAGGTAGAACGCGTGATTGCCGCTGGTGCCGCGTTCCGCGTCGAGCTTGTCCAGGGTCTCGGCCAGCCGCGCGAATGCGGCGTCGTCGTCGAAGGTGCCTTTGACGAACCGGCATCCCTCGGCCAGCCTGTCCCAGATCGCCTGGCGGAACGGCGTGCGCGAATGCTGCTTGACGGACTCGTAGATCTCCTTGGTGAAGTCTTCGTGGTCCCAGTCCCGACGGGCGAACCCGACCAGGGCAAAGGTGGGTGGCAGCAAGCCACGGTTGGCCAGGTCGTAGATAGCCGGGACAACCTTCTTACGGGCCAGATCCCCGGTCACGCCGAAGATCACCACCGCGCACGGCCCGGCGATTCGCGGCAGCCGTTTATCGCGCTTGTCTCGCAGCGGGTTTTGCCACCGTGCGCCGGCCGCGCTGCGCGCCGGACTCATTTGGTAGCGCGGTCCAGCTGCGCCTGAGTCGCGTCGAGGAGCTCCTTCCAGGACGCTTCGAATTTCTCCACGCCTTCGCTCTCCAACACGAGGAACACGTCGGTCAGGTCGATCCCGACCGCGCCGAGCTTGTCGAAGACCTCTTGGGCGGCCGACGCGGTGCCGGTGATCGTGTCACCGGTGACCACACCATGGTCGGCCACCGCGTCAATCGTCTTCTCCGGCATGGTGTTCACGGTGTTCGGGGCGACCAGCTCGGTGACGTACAGCGTGTCGGAGTAGTCGGGGTTCTTCACGCCGGTCGACGCCCACAACGGCCGCTGTACCCGCGCACCGTCTTTCTCGAGCGGCGTGTAGCGATCGCCACCGACGAAGACTTCCTGATAGGCGGCATAGGCCAGTCGTGCGTTCGCCACTCCGGCCTGTCCCCGCAGCGCCAGCGCTTCACCGGAGCCGATCTTCTCCAGACGCTTGTCGATCTCGGTGTCGACTCGTGAGACGAAAAACGATGCCACCGAATGAATCTTGGAGAGGTCGTGTCCGGCCTGCTTGGCCGCCTCCAGTCCCGCCAGGTAGGCGTCCATCACCTCGCGGTGCCGCTCCACCGAGAAGATCAGCGTGACGTTGACCGAAATCCCTTCCGCCAGAACGGCGGTAATGGCCGGCAGCCCGGCCTTGGTGGCCGGGATCTTGATGAACAGATTCGGCCGGTCGACGATCTTCCACAGCTCGATGGCCTGCTGGATCGTTTTTTCGGTTTCGTGCGCCAACCGCGGGTCGACCTCGATGGAGACACGACCGTCGACCCCGTCGGAGGCTTCCCACTGCGGTGCCAGCACGTTGCACCCTTCGCGGACGTCGTCGGTGGTGACGGTGCGGATGGTGGCGTCCACGTCGGCGCCGCGCTCAGCCAGCTCGGCGACCTGGGCGTCGTAGGCATCGCCGTGCGACAGCGCAGCCTGGAAGATGGACGGGTTGGTGGTGACACCGACGACGCTCTTGGTGTCGATCAGTTCTTGAAGGTTGCCGGACTGCAGACGCTGTCGGGACAGGTCATCCAGCCACACGGATACACCCGCGGCGCTGAGCGCGGCGAGATTGGGATTCTGAGTCATCGAATTCCCTTCTTCTAGTTGTCGATTGTTCGTTCGGCGGCGTCGACGACGGCCTCCGGGGTGAACCCGAATTCGCGGAACAAAGTCTTGGCATCAGCGGATGCCCCGTAGTGCTCGATCGAAACGATCTCACCGGTGTCGCCGACCAGCTTGTGCCAACACTGTGCGACGCCGGCCTCGACGGCGACGCGCGCCGACACCGACGGCGGCAGCACGCTGTCGCGGTATTCGTACGATTGAGACTCGAACCATTCGACGCATGGCATCGACACCACTCGCGCGACAATGTCCTTGTCGGCCAACAGCTTTTGTGCCTCGACGGCCAGCTGGACCTCGGAGCCGGTGGCGATCAAAACCACGTCTGGCTCTTCGCCGCCGTCGTCGCCCAAGATGTAGCCGCCCCTGGCCACACCCTCGGCGTTGGTGCCCTCCAGCACCGGCACGCCTTGGCGGGTCAGGATGAGGCCCACCGGACCGCTGCCGTTGCCGCGAGCCAAGATCGTGTGCCAGGCGTACGCGGTTTCGTTCGCATCGGCCGGACGCACCACCGACAGCTGGGGGATGGCGCGCAGCGCCGCCAGGTGTTCGATCGGTTGATGGGTCGGGCCGTCTTCGCCAAGTCCGATCGAATCGTGCGTCCACACATAGATGGTGTCGATATCCATCAGCGACGCCAGCCGCACCGACGGGCGCATGTAGTCGGAGAATTGCAGGAAGGTGCCGCCGTAGGCGCGGGTCGGGCCGTGCAGCACGATGCCGGACAAGATCGCACCCATCGCGTGCTCACGGATACCGAAATGCAGGGTGCGGCCATACC
>NZ_JBAPPI010000398.1:0-4631 GCF_049280035.1 Mycobacterium sp.
GCCGAAACCGAGGAACACTTGCGGCATGACGCCCGGTCCGCGCTGGCCGACCTCGGCGCATTCGACCTCGACGTCAGATCCTCCTCCGACGATCTGCTGGCGGCTGCGGTCCTCTGCCAGGCGGCCGGGGCGGCGGTCCTGCCCTACCCGCTGGTCGAGGAGCTGCTCGCGATCGACGGCGCTCGGCTGGCCCTGGTCAATCCGGAAGCGCCGCGCATCGACCACGGCGACCTGCCCGGCGACTGGATCGCCGCCGACCTCGACGGCACGCGGTACCGCGTCCAACCGTCGTCGCGCACCAGTGCCAAACTAGGGCCGTTTCTGGTGCCGGCCACCTTGGCTGAGTCTGAGGACGTCGTGTGGGCAGCCGACGTCGATATGCATCTGATGCTGGGATCCTGGCGGATTCTGGGCGCCGTGCAGCAGGCATTGGAGATCACCCGGCGGCACGTCACCGCGCGAATGCAGTTCGGCAAGCCGCTGGCGGAATTCCAGGCCGTCCGGTTCACTATCGCCGACGCGTCGGTCGCGGTGCGCGGACTTTACGAACTCGCCAAGTACACCATCAGTCGAACCGAATCGACTGCAGCTCAGGTACATTCGTCAGACGCGCTGATACTACGGCTCAAGGCCGTCGATACCGCACGCCAGGTGCTGCGCGCCGCGCATCAGTTGCTCGGCGCGCTGGGCTTTTGTGACGAGTCCGATGTCAGCGTCCTCGACCGGCACATCCAGCCGCTGATCCGGCTGCCGGTCAGCAGCGAGATGCTTGCCCTGCGCCTAATGTCCGGTGTCCGCGGCGGTCAACTGGAGACACTCTTCTCTGAGCCAGTCGCAGCGGAGCCGGTGTGAGCCGCGCCGGCCGCGATGCAGTGGGGGCACCTCCCGCTTGCGGGGGACGGAGCGATGCTGAGGAGCGGCGCAGATGAGCACCGGAGAACTCGCGGCCGGGGAGGCTCCCGGCCAGCACGACGACGAGGTTCCGTTCGGCACCAAACTTCAGCAGCTAGCCGAACAACGGCGCAACGACACGGCTGTGACCATCGTCGCGCGCGACGGCACGGCGCACTCGATCACCTTCGCCGAACTGGATGCCCGGGCCAATCAATGGGGACGGGCGCTGGCGGCCGTCGGCGCTGAGATCGGTTCGCTTGTCGCGCTTGCAATTCCCAACTCCGAGCAGCTTGTGCTGGCGACGCTGGGCTGCTGGAAGGTTGGCGCGGTTCCAGTTCCGATGCGCTGGGACCTGCCGGATTGGGAGCGATCCCGGGTGCTGGAGGTGATCGACCCGGCCGTTATCGTCGACGAACAAAGCCGGCACACGCTGACCTCGCGCGCCACCGACCAATCGCAAGACCCGCTTCCGGCCGTAGTGTCCCCGAACGCCAACGGGATATGCAGCAGCGGGTCGACCGGCCTGCCCAAGGTGATTCTCACTTTGGCGCAGGGGATTTGGACGCCAGAGTCGTCCTTCCCGTTCCTAGCGGCTTGGGAGCCCACACCCCAGCCGCAGACCATACTGGTGCCCGGTCCGATGTATCACACCAACGGTTTCTCGCCGCTCAGCTACCTATTGGGTGGTGACCGATTGGTGGTGCTGGAAAAGTTCGATGCGGCAATCGTTGTCGACGCGATCGAACGGTATCGCATCACCAACTTCACCGCCACGCCGACAATGTTGGCGCGGATCGCGGCTCTTCCCGATATTGGCCAGCGGGATTTTTCTAGCATCGCGTGGATCCTGCAGGGCGCCGCGGTGATGCCGCATGCGCTGTTGCACACCTGGTTCGACCTGCTCAGCCCGGAGCAAGTCGTCATGGCGTACGGAATGACCGAAGGTCTGGGGATCACCGCATTACGCGGCGATGAGTGGCTTGCTCATCCGGGCAGCGTCGGCCGCGGCTTCCGAGACACCGAAGTGCGGATTTTGGACCCGAACCGTCAACCCCTCGGTCCCAATGCGCTCGGTGAGGTCTACTTACGTTCGCCGATGAGCGCCGGGTATCGCTACCTGGGTGGAGCGCCGCTGCTGCCGTCGACGCCCGACGGGTTTCGGACCGCCGGTGATATCGGCCACCTCGACGCCGACGGCTACCTCTACATCGCCGACCGCCGAAGCGACATGATCATCACCGGGGGCGCCAATGTCTTTCCGGCGGAAGTGGAATGCGCGCTGGCCGAACACGACAGCATCGCCGACGTCGTCGTCATCGGGCTCGCCGACCCCGAATGGGGACGCCGCGTGCACGCCGTGGTACAGCTCGCCGACGCCGCGGCGCCGCTGACCGAGCGACAGGTCATCGACTACGCGAAGACCCGACTAGCTGCATACAAGGTTCCCAAGACGGTGGAGTTCGTCGACGAGATTCCCCGCACGGCGGCGACCAAAATCAACCGCTCGGCGATGATTTCGGCGCGAGGTGGGTAGCGCGGAACCCCCTAGTATCGATCAATCGTCGTCAACTAGTTCGGGGAACCATGTCAGGCACTGCACGTTTTGTCGGCTTAGCACCAGACAACGCCGATCAGGTACTCAAGATCATGGCTGTCGGCGACATCGAGCTATATCACGTCGCCCCACCGTTGGGTGGTTACTCGGTGGTTGCGGCCGTGGAAACCATGTGGGCGATGCGGGCCCGTTTCGCGGGCGACCCCACGCCGCCCGAGGATCCGGTCTCGACCCGTCTGTACGGGGTAACCGGGGGCGAGGCCGCGCGCATTGAGTCGTACTGCCAGCTTCACCGTGCCGACGGCAGGAACATCGCCCGAACATTTGCCGAAGTCGGCTACCGGCTGCTGGGCAAAACGGACCCGACTTCACACGATGGGCCGCCGACAAGGTCCAGCGGCTAGAGCGAATCTGAAAAGTGCCTGTGCTGCCGCCATCGTCAGGTGAAGACGACGAACCGCTTCTTGCGGCCTGCCGACGGCCAAAGCCAACCGCGACACCGCCGCGACAGCACCAACACGACGGCCCGCACTGCCTACACCTCGCCGTCGTGGACTTCGCGCGCTGCTTAAAGCTCCGAGGTGCCTGGTGTAGTCGGCGGCTTGTTTCGCGTTTCTATCCGCGGTGCATCTGACACGCTATAAGTGAGGTCGTGGCCACAGATCCTGCACACCTTAGCGTCGCGGGTAAATTTCCCGCAGGCCGGGCACTTCTTAAAATAGTCTGAGCCGCGTAATCCCGTTGATGACTTCGCCAACGATGGGGTCCAGGGCGTGTCGTTGGCAGCGTCAATCTCAGAACCGCCGAGCGGGTCGGGGCCGTACTGGTTCGTTCCGACGCTGCCGCGCAGGCAGCCAAGTTCGACAAAGGCCCAAATGCCGACGATGGCAAAGACGATGGTACCGATGCCGCTCAGCAGAAGAACGAGCATGTTCGGATTGAACTGGTTGCCGGTCATTCCGATCAGGTCGGTAACACTCTTGATCAGGGCCGCCGCCAGGAAGAGCGCGGCAAGCCACGCGGGCCGGTCGCGGTCGTGCAGGCGTTTCACCATCAGCGCCGCCGCAGGGTAGAGGAACAGGACTGTCAAGACGAGGCTTACCAGCATGAAACGGAAGTCGGGCGGCATGATCGACACGCCCAGTAACCTTCCGACGACCAACGAGATCACGAGGTTCACCAGAGCCAGGATGATTGCCGCAATCCAATACGGCTGTCGATTGATGCGGCCGTCGAAGCTCGTGTAGAGATGACCCAGGTCCATTTATGAGTCCTTACTCGCGAATGTGCCCCATCATGCTCCGAGGTCGGTCTTGGTGGCCGACAATGCCTAGGGTGCGGCAGGATTCTTGAAAGATTCTTGGCGAGTTTCTTGCGGTCGGCGCCTCCCTGGCTGAAGTGTTCTTCAGCCAGTCGGTGCCACCATCTGCTCAAAACGTCCTGCGGCAGTCGAGGCGGATACTCAACGGTCATGACTGGCTACGATGGTGGCGAGCTGTCGGATGCCCACATCGCGGCGATGTCACCCGCTGAACGCAAGGACTTGATTCAGCGGCTGCAGCGGCCGCTCGACGAAGTGCTTCCACCAGTAATCGCGAGACGCATGCGGCGGAATCGGTTGACGCTGATGGTGGGCGGCGCTATCGGGTTGATGCCGTGGACGATTTACCTCGGCTTCACACTGCCCGCGAACTATGTCGCCCATAATTGGCCGGCGACGTGGATCGGCTTCGACTGTGTGCTCATCGCGTTCATGATCGCTACCGCGGTGCTGGGCTGGCTGCGCCGGCAGTTGGTGCTGCTTCCCGCGTTCACGACGGGGGTCCTGCTGATCTGTGATGCCTGGTTCGACCTGATGACCGCCGGGCCGGGCCAAAGGTGGGTGTCGGTGCTGACCGCCGCTCTCGGCAATCTGCCGCTTGCGGTGATCCTGATCACCGGCGCAGTGCGTATCCTGCGGCTGACAGCGACGCGGCTCTGGTTTCTCGACCCCGAGACACCGGCGTGGCGCCTGCCGTTGGTGCCGTAACTGGGTCGAGACCGACCACGACCCACCACCGTTCTGATGTGGAACGGCCTGTCAAGTGGGCGATTGAAAGTGGTTGAGCGGGGGCTTGTTTGGGTTTTGGTTTCCCCCGGTCCATGCATTGGGGCGGCAGTGGCTTGCGGGGTCAAGGCGCAG
>NZ_JBAPPI010000399.1:0-20656 GCF_049280035.1 Mycobacterium sp.
CTGCCGATTGATCGCGCGTTCGTAGACGCGCGCGGTCTGGGCAGCCACCGATTCCCAGCTGTATACGTCGACGGCTCGGCGGCGACCGGCTACACCGAGTTGATGCAGTTGGTCGGGGGAGACCAGCAGCTCGGCCAACACCCGGATCAGCTCGGCCGCGTCGCCCGGCCGCACCAGCCTGGCGCAGTCGCCGTCGGGTCCGAGCACCTCGGGCAGTGCGCCGGCACGGCTGGCCACAATTGGCGTTCCGCTGGCCATCGCTTCCACCGCCGGTAGCGAAAAGCCTTCGTAAAGCGAGGGGATACAAGCGATCTCAGCTGAGGCAAATAACCGCGCCAACGCGGCGTCGGAGAGTCCGCTGGAGATGTGGACGATATCGGAGATTCCGAGTTCGGCGATCAACTTCTCGGTGGGTCCGTTCAGTTCGAGCTTGGCGACAAGCTGCAGTTCCAGGTCGTGTTCGGTGCGGAGCTCGGCCACCGCCTGCAACAGATGCCCGACGCCCTTGAGCGGTCGGTCTGCACTGGCGATCGCGATGACGCGACCGGGAGTTCGCGGCTGCGTGGACGGCGCGAACAGGTTGGTGTCAACACCGAGCGGCACCACGTGCAGCTGGTCTGGATCGACCCCGAAGTCCGCGGTGATGTCGGTCGCCGACGACGACGAGACGGTGAGCAAGTCCGGAATGCTGCGCGCGACGCGTTCTTGCATCTCCAGAAAGCCATACCACCTGCGTACCAACGGTTTACGCCACCACCGCGCCGCAGCGAGATCCAGCACCCGGTCACGGGTGATGGGATGATGGACGGTCGCCACCACCGGCAGGCCGGTCGCCGCGATTTTGAGCAGGCCTATCCCCAGGCTCTGATTGTCGTGCACCACATCGAAGTCATCTCGCCGTCCGGCGAGCAGGCGGGCGGCCCGCAGGCTGAAGGTCCGTGGCTCAGGGAAGCCCGCGGTCCATACCGTGGCCAGCTCGCGAAGGTCGATGCGGTCCCGGATTTCACGGGGATGTGGGATCCGGAATGGGTCGGGCTCCCGATACATGTCGAGGCTGGGTACCTCGGTTAGCACGACCCGGGGGTCGAGACCTTCGGGGTAGGGCTGTCCGGAGAACACCTCGACGTGGTGTCCCAGTTCGACGAGTCCGCGGCTGAGGTGACGGACGTAAACCCCCTGGCCGCCGCAGTGCGTTTTGCTGCGATAGGACAGCAAGGCAATCCGCATACTCACATCCATCCCGGTTTGGTGGTGCAGACAGATGTCACGGGAAAAGGCTTGGGAAGGACGTCAGCGAATCGCCTGGACACGTGTCTGGACTATAGTTTGACTATCTAGGTGATGCAACGCGCACCGGCTTGACGTTGGCTTTACCGATCCTACCCAGCGGAACAGCTGCGCTGATGTGGGCGCATGTGGTGTGACGAAGATCAACCGCGAAGTGTGACGCCCGTCATTGCATAAACCACCTAATTTAGGGCAGCCTAACCTGTCACTGAACGTGGACGTGGGAGTGGCTGATGCCGGACAACTCAACTGACCTGGAATTCGCCTATGACCTGACCCTCGACGAGGTCCGGCGGCGCACTGCGGTGCTGGAGGCCATCGGCGCGGATTGGGATCCGATTCAGGCGCTGGCCGAAGAGGAGAAGGCGTACGCCATGCTCTATTCGAATCTCGACGCCGAGCAGCAGCGTCTCTACGACAATTTGGTGAGCGCTGGGGTGCTGCCGGACCGGGCGGTGGACCATGCTTCCGATTGATCCGGACGCCGACAAGAGCCGCCGCGCCTGGGTGGCCTGCCCGAGCTGTGATCACGGCGCCAGGTGTGGCGACTGCCGCAGCGGCCGCAACTGCCACACCCATTGGCAATACCTGCTGAGCAACAATGCCGCGGTGGTGCATCTGCAGTGCCCGAGCTGCGCGCACCTGTGGTCGTACGACACCCGGGCGAAGCGTCCGCACCACCGCCGCGCCGCCGCTTAAGGTTCTCCGCCCACCGGCGATACCGTGGGTGCTATGCGCGCGTTGATTGTCGTCGACGTCCAGAACGACTTCTGCGAGGGCGGCTCGTTGGCCGTGACCGGCGGCGCCGCGCTGGCGAGCGCGATCAGTGAATATCTGGCTGGCGGCGCTGACTACCGCCACGTGGTGGCTACCCAGGATTTCCACATCGACCCGGGTGATCATTTCTCCGACCGGCCCGATTACTCGTCGTCGTGGCCGCCGCACTGCCTCGCCGGCAGCACCGGCGCGCAATTTCATCCCGATCTCGACTCCGACCGGTTCGACGCAGTGTTTCGTAAGGGTGCCTACGACGCGGGCTATAGCGGGTTTGAAGGAATCGACGGGTCCGGCACCCCGCTGGCCGATTGGCTGACCCAACACGACGTCGACCAGGTTGACGTCGTGGGCATTGCCACCGACCACTGCGTGCGCGCTACCGCCGAAGACGCCTTGCAGGCCGGTTTGGCTACTCGGGTGCTGCTGGATCTGACAGCAGGTGTGGGGGAGGAGTCGACCGCCGCGGCGATCAATGCCCTGCAGGCTGCCGGTGTCGCGATAGTCCCGAGCGCGTGACAGGGCAAATGGAGTCGGCACTGCTGGCCGCAGTGGAGCGATCGCCGCAGGCGGCGGCAGCGCATGATCGCGCGGGCTGGGTGGGGTTGTTCACCACCGACGGGTGCATCGAAGATCCGGTGGGCTCGCGGCCGCACGTGGGACCGGCAGAGATCAGCCGCTTCTACGACACCTTCATCGGCCCGCGGGACATTGCCTTTCATCGCGACCTCGATGTCGTCCGCGGCCCGACCGTCGTGCGCGATCTCGGTCTCGAGGTGGTGATGGGTGCGGCGGTCACCATGACCATTCCGGCGTTTCTTCGTTACGACCTGCGCGAGGTCAACGGCGAATGGAAGATCGCGATGCTGCGCGCTTATTGGGAGCTGCCGAGCATGATGCTGCAATTCCTGCGCAACGGCGCATCCGCCGTGCCGGCCACCATCCAACTGTCCCAAGGACTGATCCGCAACCAGCGGCTACGCGGCACCGCCGGGTTCGCAGCCGGCTTCCGTCGCGTGGGTTCCCGCCACAAGAAGTTGGTCGACACCTTCGTGAACGCGGTTGGCGCAGGGGACAGGCCCGGCGCGCAGCAAATGCTGTCATCCGACGCCACAATGACTTTCGGCGACCACGGCGCCGCAAGCATCGCCGACCTCGTCGCGCGGTGTCCCGGCGTCACTGCGCCGAAGCTCATCGCCGCGGGCTGCACGATCGCCGCATCGATCAGCTCGGCGCAAGGGCGGGGCGTCATGTTCGCCGACGTTGCCCGGCGCCGCAACGAAATTCGCCGGATCCGTTACTTTCCAGCCACACAGTGACTATGGAGATGAGCTACGATCACTAGCCCCGGTGTCGACAAGCACTTTGATCGTCGGACGCTTTTACGAGGCGCCGGCGCGCTTGGCGCGGCGTCGGTGGCGCTGTGGCCGACCGCGTGTAACTCCGATGACGACGCACTGACCTTCTTCTTCGCCGCCAATCCGGAAGAGGCGGACGCCCGACTGCGCGTTGTCGATGCCTTCCAGCGCAAGCATCCCGATATCAAGGTTCGCACGCTGTTGTCCGGACCAGACGCCCTGCAGCACATGTCGATCTATTGCGCAGGCGGGAAATGTCCGGACGTGCTGATGGCGTGGGATTTGACCTATGCCGGGTTGGCCGACCGGGGAGTGCTGCAGGACCTCAACAGCATGTTGGCCCAAGACAAGACTTTCGCTGCGGCGCTGAAGGCAGACAGCATTGCGCCGCTGTACAAGACTTTCACGTTCAACGGCGGTCAGTACGCCTTGCCAGAGCAGTGGTCGGGAAACTATTTGTTCTACAACAAGAAGCTGTTCACCGAGGCCGGTGTGCACCCTCCGCCCGCGCGATGGGAACAGCCTTGGAGTTTCAGCGAGTTCCTCGACACCGCTAAAGCGCTCACCAAGCGCGACCGATCGGGCAGGGTCAGTCAATGGGGATATGTCGACACCTGGGTCGCGTCGTACGCAGCCGGGCTGTTCGGTGTGAACAATGGCGTGCCGTGGTCTACCCCGCGGATGAATCCCAGGCACCTCAACTTCGACAACGAGGCGTTCCTGGAAGGGATGCAGTTCTACGCCGATCTGGCTCACAAGCACATGGTCGCCCCCACCTCGTCGGACACCCAGTCGATGTCCACGATGGATCTATTCATCTCGGGCCGGGCGGCCATGGCACTGGGCGGACACTGGCGATACCAGACGGTCGACCGGGCCACCGGCCTGGACTTCGATATCACCGTGCTGCCGACCGGTCCGCAAGGGCGCACCGCCCGCTCGAACATCGGCACAACAGGGCTCGCCATCGCGGCGAGCAGTCACCGCAAACAGCAGGCGTGGGAGTTCGTGAAGTTCGCCACCGGCCCGGTCGGACAGGCGGTAATTGGTGAATCGCGCTTGTTCGTCCCGGTTCTGCGCTCCGCGCTCGAGTCCGTCGAATTCGCCGAGGCCCACGGCAGGATCGGCAATCTCGCTGTGCTGACCGGTGGGCCCACCCATTCCGAGGGCATGCCAATCACCCCGGAGTGGACCAAGATTGCCGCGTTGATGGACCGCAACATCGGCCCCGTTCTGCGCGGCGTGCGGCCGGCGACATCGTTGGCGAACGGACTGTCACATGCGGTCGACGAGGTACTTCGAAACCCATGACCCACATCGATGAAACCGCCGCCACGGTGACCCGGCGTCGCCGATCCTCCAAACGACGCGCCCGAGCCGGGCGCATGTTCGTCGCACCCAACCTGACCGCGGTCGCGGTATTCATGGTGTTCCCGCTCGGTTTCTCGCTCTACATGAGCTTCCAGAACTGGGATATCTTCAGGCCCGCCAAGTTCGTCGGTTTGGCCAACTACCACAGCCTCTTCGCCGACGACCCGCTGTTTGTCATCGCGCTGCGCAACACGGTGGTCTATACCCTCGGCACCGTCGTTCCTACGATCCTTATCAGCCTCGCCGTGGCCGGTGTACTCAATCGGAAAATCAAGGGAATTAGTGTCTTTCGAACAATTGTATTTCTGCCCTTGGCTGTGTCATCGGTGGTGATGGCCGTCGTCTGGCAGTTCGTCTTCAATACCAACAACGGTCTGCTCAACATCATGCTCGGCTGGATCGGGATCGGCCCCGTCCCATGGCTGGTCGACCCAAAATGGGCGATGCTCTCGCTGTGCACGGTCAGCGTGTGGCGTAGCGTGCCGTTCGCGACCGTCATACTGTTGGCCGCCATGCAGGGTGTGCCCGACGACCTTTATGAGGCGGCCAAACTCGACGGTGCAGGCGAATTACGCCAGTTCGTTTCGATCACCGTGCCATTAATCCGCGGCGCCGTGTCTTTCGTGGTGGTCATCTCGATCATCCACGCGTTCCAGGCATTTGACCTCGTCTATGTGCTCACTGGGCGCAATGGCGGGCCGGAGACCGCAACCTACGTACTCGGGATCATGCTGTTCCAGCACGCGTTCGCCTTCTTGGAGTTCGGTTACGCCTCGGCCTTGGCGTGGGTGATTTTCGGCATCCTGCTGGTATTGACCGTGCTGCAGTTACGGCTCGGCCGTCGTCGGGCAGCCCAGGAGGAACGATCGTGGGCGTAGCCGAACGAGTGATCAAACCCAGCATTGTGCGTGCCGTTGTGTTGTACACCGCGCTGACCGGTATCGCATGGTGTGCGCTCTTCCCGATCCTGTGGGCGGTATCAGGCTCCTTGAAAGATGAGGGTGAGGTAACCACGCCGACGCTGTTTCCATCGCACCCGCTGTGGTCCAACTACCGTGAGGTGTTCGCGCTAATGCCGTTCTGGCGGATGCTTTTCAACTCTGTGCTGTATGCCGGCTGTGTCAGTATCGGCCAGGTGTTTTTCTGCTCGCTCGCCGGATATGCCTTCGCACGCCTACGGTTTCGGGGCCGCGACACTTTGTTCGTCTTGTACCTGGGTACTTTGATGGTGCCGCTGACGGTGACCGTGATTCCGCAGTTCATTTTGATGCGCATCGCCGGGCTGACCGACACGCCGTGGGCGATGATCGTGCCGGGGTTGTTCGGCAGTGCGTTCGGCACCTACCTCATGCGCCAGTTCTTCCGCACCCTGCCGGCAGAACTTGAGGAAGCGGCGATCCTCGACGGCTGCTCGCCGTGGCAGATCTATTGGCGCATACTGCTTCCGCACGCGAAGCCCGCGGTGATGGTGCTGGCGGTACTCACCTGGGTCAACGTGTGGAACGACTTTCTCTGGCCGCTGCTGATGATTCAGCGTGGCAGCATCGCGACGCTCACGCTAGGGCTGGTACGGATGCAGGGCGAGTACGTCGCCAGATGGCCGGTGCTGATGGCCGCATCCATACTCATCCTGCTTCCGTTGCTTCTGGTCTACGTGGTTGCCCAACGCGCTTTCATCCGCGGTATCGCGGTCACCGGGCTTGGCGGGTGAAATGGCATCGGTGACTTTCGAGGAAGCGACGCGGCGTTACCCCGGTACAGCGCGGCCCGCAGTTGACCATCTGGATCTGAGCGTGGGTGACGGCGAGTTCGTCGTGTTGGTCGGACCGTCCGGGTGTGGCAAAACGACCTCACTGCGGATGATCGCTGGGTTAGAGGCAGTGGACTCCGGGTGTATCCGCATCGGCACCCGAGACGTCACCGACGACGACCCCAAAGACCGCGATGTGGCGATGGTCTTCCAAAATTATGCGCTGTACCCGCACATGACGGTTGCGCAGAATTTAGGTTTCGCGCTGAAGATCGCCAGAGTCACGAAAGCCGAGGTCCGCGAACGGATTCTGGATGCGGCGCGGCTACTCGACCTGGAGCCGTATCTGGATCGCAAACCCAAGGATCTGTCCGGCGGACAACGCCAACGGGTGGCGATGGGGCGCGCGATAGTGCGCCGACCGCAAGTGTTCTTGATGGACGAACCGCTGTCCAACCTGGACGCGAAGCTGCGAGTGCAAACCCGCAACCAGATCGCCGGATTGCAGCGGCGATTGGGCACCACCACCGTTTACGTCACCCACGATCAGGTTGAGGCGATGACGATGGGCGATCGCGTTGCGGTCCTGCGTGACGGTGTGCTGCAACAGTGTGCAGCGCCCAGGGAGTTGTACCGAAGTCCGGTCAACATGTTTGTCGCGGAGTTCATCGGCTCGCCGGCGATGAATCTTTTCACCCTTCCCGTCGTAGACCACTCGGTTTCGTTGGGCGACTGGCCGATCCAACTGCCGCGCGAGATCAGCAATGCCGCAGCAGAAATCATCGTCGGCATCCGACCGGAACACTTCGAGATCGGCGCCAGCGGTATCGAGATGCAGATCGACGTTGTCGAAGAACTCGGCGCAGACGCTTACCTGTATGGACGAGTCAGCGGGGCCGACAACATTTCCGGTCAACCCATCGTCGCGCGCGCCGACGGGCAAAATCCACCAACACGTGGCGGCCGGGTGCGCCTGCATCCCCAGCCGGGGCACCTGCATTTCTTCGCCGTCGACGGTCGCCGGCTGCCGTGAGCAGTTAAGGCCGTGAGGTGCCACGTGTTACACCCGGCGTGAATGTGACCGGCAGCTTGCCCAGCCCGGTCATGCTCGGGTTGCCGAGGTATTGCTGCACTCCGCCGCGGTCGACCCGGTAGTCGGGAATGCGCTCGAGTACCGCCTTTACCATCACCGCAGACATCAGGCGCGCCAGATGGGATCCGATGCACCGATGCGGTCCAAGCCCGAATGCGACGTGGCGGTTGGGCGCACGGTCTAAGGCGATCTCGTCAGGTCGCTCGAATTCCTGTTGGTCGTGATTGGCGGCCAGCCAGCTGATGACAACCCGGTCGTTGCGCCGAAGATGCTGTCCGCCAACGACGATATCGCGAGTTACAGTACGGCTCAGCTGCTGGTTGACCGAGAAGTAGCGCAGAAATTCATCTGTCGCGGTGCGATAGAGCTCGGGGTGATCAATGAGCTGTTGGCGCAACTCGGGGTGGGTGCCCAGGTGTAGCAGGGTCAGCGCGGTCTGTGAGGTCGTGGTGTCGACGCCGCCGGCGATGAGGTTCCAGAGAATGTTGAGCAGCTGTGCGTCATCGAGCCGTCGGCCGTCGAACTCGAACTGGATGAGAAAGCTGGTCAGGTCGTCGCGGGCCTCGGCCCGCCTGGCCGCTGCGAACTCGAGAACGCCGTGCATCATGGCGGGGACTTCAGCGATGGCTTTGGTGTACTCGGGGCTGTCCTGCGAGACGGCCATTACGGAGTGGAACAGGTTCGCGTACGTCTGCCAGTTCTCGTAGGGCAGGCCCATCAACTTCATGGTGAGGATCGCCGGAACGGGGCTGGCATAGTCGAGCACGAGGTCCATCTGGCCGTCGCCGATGCGTTGATCGAGGAACCAGTGCGCTGATTGCTGCATGAACGGCTGCATCTTTTGCACGGCGCCCGGTGAGAAGAACGGAGCCAGGGCATGCCTTAAGGCCTGGTGGTAAGGACCGTCGACTTCGCCGATGCCGAGGGCCGGTTGGCCTTCGGGCCGTGGCACGCCCATCTCCCCTTGGTAGTCAACGCCGTCGGCGGCATTCGGCTCGTATTTGTGCGCGAACACCTCGCCGTCTCGCGCGGCTTGGGTTACCGCGTCGTAGCTGGTGAGGAACCAGAATCCGCCGTAGTTCTCATTCCACGCCACCGGACACTTTTGGCGCAGCTCGGCGTTGATGGCCAGTTCGTTGAGGTTGAACTCATCGGAATGATGATCGAAATCCACAACGACGTCGGCGTCGACATCGGAACGCCCGGTGTTTTCACCCATCGAGGACCCTCCAACGTCGCGAAACTAGCAGCTTATCGCGCTATCTTTGTAAGTTTAGCCGCTTACGCGCTGGAGCCTGTAATGGTCAGTCACCGAACTGTTTTCAACCACGTAGGTCTGTGTGTCAGCGACACCACCCGGTCGCGTCACTTCTACGAGGGCCTGCTCGGATTCGAATTCTGGTGGGAACTCGAACCGCCCGACGAGGGCACCGACAAACTGCTGCAACTGAACAAGCCGCTCGGTGTGCGAGCGACATACCTCATCCGCGACGGCTTGGTGCTTGAGCTGCTGGCTTATTCGCATCGGGCCCTGCGCGCCGGGCCGAATCGTGTCATGGACCAACTAGGGCTCACCCATCTGTCGCTATCGGTTTCGGATCTGGCCGACGTTTTGGCGACGGTGGAGAGCTACGGGGGATCGGTGGTCGAGAGCACCGTTTCCGACCAATCAGCGATGATTCGCGACCCAGATGGCCAGCTGCTGGAACTGCTCCCGGATTCGTGGCTCGCGGTCTTGCCACCGCGCCCCAAGTCCTCCGGGTGAGCGCGACAACCCTGGGGATGTGACGATTTACGCAGGGCGCCTGCAACTGATCCGTCCATACCGAACCGGATCCACATATTGTGCTGGGTCTCGTCGGTGCTCCGGGAGCAGCTTTTTCATTGGCCAGTGATCTCGCCGATACCGCCTTGCCTGCCGATGGCTGACTTCCTCGTTAGCGATGATCGGCGGCGCCTTAGGCGCGGCACTGGAACCCGATGAGGCGGTGCGAGCAACGGCCTACGTCCAGCACTCCGACGAAGAAGACGAGATCGAAGAAGCCGCCTGACTGCGTTGATAGCGGTGAAACTTCGTCGGCGCCAGAGTATCTCGTAGCCGGCTGGGTTAGGGGAGAAGCGTCACTGTGACGAATTGCTCGTGCACAGCGGTGGGCTTCCTAGGACGTATTCAGGGCGACCGCGGCGCGAATGAGCGCCTTCAACGCCTTGTCGTTAACCTTGTCGCCCTCATGAATGTCGATGGCACGCTCGTTGTTCAATCTGGCACCATTGCGGAGATGGATGCGCGTTCGGGGCCGGGTCTCAATGATCCGTTCGAAGCGGCGATTGACGACGCGCTGAGCTCGCTACCGGACGATCTCCGTGCGGCGATGAGCAACGTCGAAATCATCGTCGAGGACGAGCCTCCCGACGGGCAGCCGCTGCTCGGCCTGTACCGCGGCGTACCCCTGCCGCGAAGGACCAGCACGTACAGCGGAGTGCTTCCCGACAAGATCAGTATCTTCGGCGGCCCGATCACGCGACTCGCGGCGGGCGACGCGGATCGTCTACGCCGCGAGGTCAGGCACGTCGTGCTCCACGAGATCGCGCATCACTTCGGGATCAGCGACGAGCGGTTGATCGAGCTCGATCGCTACTGACGTGTGCCGACAGGACCCTTCCGCACGCAGCAAAATGATCAGGGTTGCGGGCGGCGCGACCGGGCGGTCGGAGTCGTCTCAACCGGCCGTTTCGACTCCGACGCCGCCCGCTCGGCCCATACTTCGGCCATGAAGACCTCGGCACCCCTCGCCAATCTCATCACCCTCGGCGCGCGCGATTTCTCCAGCCTCCGCGACTTCTATCGCAACCTCGGCTGGCCGCAGATCGTCGACGACGGCCAATTCGCGGCGTTCGAACTTCGCGGCATCGTCCTCGCGCTGTTTCCCATCAACCAGCTCGCCCGCGACGGAAACGCCGAACCCGAGCTCGGCACCGGCGGCATCCGTTTCACCATCGGAATGATGGTCGACACCCCTGACGAGGTCGACCGGCTGACAGAACAACTGCGCCACGCCGGCGCCCGCGTGACCAAAGAGCCAGTCGACGCGGAGTTCTTCACCGGCCGCTCGGCGTATCTCTGCGACCCGGAGGGCAACTACTTCGAGATCGCCTGGGCCGACGAGCCGGACAATCCAGTCCTGGCAGCAACACGCCGCGCCGCGGGGGCCTAAGCCGCCCTGTCCCGACCCCCAGCCATAACGCGCTCGGCCGCCGGCCATAGCGGACAAAGTCAGCGTCGGTCGTCAATAGCCCCTGCGCCACAAGCCAATACGTCACAGTGACGTATTGGGGACGTACCGCCCCCGGAGGGGCGAAGGGGTGGTCGATTGCTGGCTCCACGTTCTTGTCGTCGAGGCGCCGTCCGGCACGCCGACGGCGTTCGTCGCGAACAGGCGTAAGAGAAACGAAGATGCGTCGCGAAGCGACAACGTCGAACGGAAAGACACTCGATCGGAAAGACACTGGGGCCACAGCGTAACCCGTAGTAGGTTTGTGCCGATAAGCCACATTATGTCAGGTTAACTACTGCGTTTTCATCTGATGAGTCAGCCCAGACGGTCGTCCAGGAGGCAACTCCCTGCTACAGCAGCCGATGGGGCGGACAGCGAGAATATGCAGGAATCGAATATGGAGGGCTACCAGTAAACCACCGCATATTGCAACGGTGAACCTCAGCCCTATTACCGTGTGCGCCAACGGCTTTGTGCACAAAGTGATGTTGACCTGCTACAGGTCCAGCACGACCCGCAGGGCTGCATCTATGCGGCGCATCTCTTCGAGGCTCAGATAACCCACGCTATTGCCGAGTCGACCGGGATCGATCGCCGCAGTTTGTTCAGCCAGCACCCGCGTGACGCGGCCGGCGATCTCGACCTCGGGCCGAAAGCTTGCGGCCCGGGCTGAGGTGGATGTCGGCGCTACCAGCCATGTCGATAGTGGCAGCTGGTCGGATTGGACCACGACGGTATATCGCGAACCGGACTGCTCGTGGCCGCGGCTGCGACGTGGAGCTTGGAGCCGGAAGACCTCACCACGCACGCAGCGTCTCCATGTCGCGAAGCACCTGCATGGCCTCGGCGCGGTCTGCCTCGTCACCGACGAGCTCCTCCGCCTCAGCGCGAATCGCCGCGGCAGCCTTACGGCGCGCGGCGTCGATGAGGGCCGCCCGAACCGCCGCAGATATTGGTGTCCCGTCCCTGGTTAAGACAGCAAGCGCCCGAGATGCATCCTCATCGGGTCGGAAGGTGATGGTGTCAGCCACAAACGTAGTGTACTACAAATTGTAAGACAGCTGCCCCTGTTGCGGCCAAGACTGGGGCGAATACGCGGAAATCGAATATGCAGCTTGTCAGGTTAAATACCGCATATTGCATCAGATGAATCAATCGGTCCTCCGCCCCGTCGTGCCGACGTGGTATGCGGAGTGCAAGGATTACCCAGCCGGATCAAGATCATCGAACTCCACGCAGCGTGGCTGAATGGTGGAGTACCGGTAATCGTGGACACTAGACCGGAGACCGATCCGCGTACCTTGAGCGAACCTTGACAAGCACTGGTGCGTTGTTTAACTGGACTCGTGCTTATGCAGATGTCTGGTCTTCCTGATGGCGTGCACGGTCTCGAAGCGCGAGGAACTGTCACATCCGACGACTACGACCGAGTCTTCGCGCCGTTAGTCGATCGGCTCCGGCAAGGCGGCCAGCGGTTGCGGCTGGTCTACCAGATCGGGCCGGGCTTCAATAGCCTCACACCCGGCGCTCTCTGGGCGGACAGTAGGCTCGGTGCGCGCTACCTTCCCTTGCTTGACGGTTGCGCGCTCGTCACGGACATCGACTGGATTCGAGACCCAGGACGGAGCATCGCCACGTGGATGCCCTGTCCCGTGCAGGTCTACGACAATGTGCATCGAGACGACGCCGCGCGCTGGCTAGCTTCCCTACCCCCCCGCGACGAGCCGTCGATCGCGCAGATGGTGAAAGCCTATATCGGTGGAACTGGCGGCGCAGCGGCCAGCATCGCAAAGCTTCTGGTGATTAAGCGATTTCGAAGGTGACTGTCGCGGTCGACACAGAGTGGCCCTGGAGAAAATGTCCGTCGACCTGATTCCGGCCCCCTCGTGCCCGGCGCCGACGAATCGACGAGGCCAACGGACTCATCGGCTGGGCCGATATCCGGGTTGGGCCGCCCCGTCCCCATCGGTTCTCTGATACTCGTCGAATAGCACGCCCTGGACACCAAGCGCATCCATGATCGCGAGTGTCACCTCGGTGCCGAGCATATTGGCGTGTACTTGCGCGTCGACGATGTCCAGCGCTCGTGTCCATTTTCAGGTGCGGGAAGGGCCCTCTCTTCCAGGTCCGTTGTGGCGCAACGGTGAAGTGTCAGCCGTTGTGTTTGTCGCGCCAATCGATCCACTCCCGCAGGGGCTCGAGGTCGTAGTTCGGTCCGCCGATGGTCCAGGTGAACAGCGTGTAGCCGAGTTCGCGCAGTTCGTCCGGCGTGGCGTAGCCAGCAGCTTCCTCGGCCGGGACTGCCGGGCACGGCACGATGAGACCGGAACGTTCGATCTCGTCGGGGTCGCGTCCGATGGCCCGGCACTGGGTTTCGAGCACGTCGATCTTGCGCCGCAGGGTGGCCTGGTCGCCGAATGCGTGCCAGATATCGGCGTGCTCCGCGACGATCGGCAGGGTCTTCTTTTCGCCTCCGCCGCCGATCAGCACGGGAATCTTGCGGGTCGGTGGCGGATTGAGTCGGGCCAGCCGGTGCTCGATTCGCGGCAGGCTGGCGGCCAGGGCGTCGAGCCGTTGGCCCGCGGTGCCGAAGGTATAGCCGTATTCGTCGAAGTCCTTCTGCCACCAGCCTGATCCGATACCGAGGATGAGCCGGCCGCCGCTGATGTTGTCGACAGTACGGGCCATGTCGGCCAGCAGGTCTGGGTTGCGGTAGGCGTTGCAGGTCACCAGGGCGCCGATTTCGACGCGGCTGGTGGATTCGGCCCAGGCGCCCAACACCGTCCAGCATTCGAAGACCTTGCCGTCCGGGTCGCCGGAGAGTGGAAAGAAGTGGTCATAGTTGAAAACGATATCCACGCCGATGTTTTCGGCTTCCTGAGCGGCACGACGGATCGCGTCATAGTCGGCGTGCTGCAGCTGTAGGTGGACCGCAATTCGGATCGGTCGATCGGTCGTCATGGTTTAACTCCTTTTTCGTTTTGTAGGCGGTCAGGTGAACGACATCGGGTGATGCCGAGTTCATTGCGCGGGACTGGGTGAACGCATGCCAACGTCGCGCCGGAGGATGCTTCGATCGGTCAACAATGCGAGCAGCCCCGCTGCGCTGACCGCGACCATGACCCAGCCGATCACGTGTAGGCCGCGGTCATCGGCACTGGTATGGAACACCACGGAGATCACCGCAGCGGAGGCGATCGACCCCAGGTAACCGAAGGATCGGAGCAGGCCGGCGGCTGTGCCGATCTGATTGGCCGTGACCTGGTTGTAAAGGGCGGTTTGATTCCCAATGCTGGTGGTGCTGAGGGTGATTCCGAACACCAGGGTGACAATCACGATGCCGGCGATCGGGGTGCTGGTGGTGAGAAAAAGTACCCCAACCGATGCCACCAGACAGGAGACGGCCGCGGCGATCAGCGGCATGCGTACCAGCTGACGCCGCGAGATCAGTGGGACGAGCACAACGGCGAGCCCGGTCATGGGTAGTAGCAGCAGGCCGGCCTCTCGGGCGGAGGCTCCCCTGCCGGCCTGAACCCACTGGGTGATGCCGTAAAACACGGTGTATACGCACAAGGTGGTCAGCGCGTATCGCATATAGGTCAGCGTCAACGCCGGATTCGCGGCCAGCAGGCGGACATCGAAGAACGGGCGCCTGCACCGCATCTCCCACCACATCAGTGCCGCCCCGGCCAGGACGGCCAGGCCGAGCGCGACCCAGTCCGGGCGCGGCATCGACATCAGAAACACCAGCAGCGCCGCCATCGCCACGGCGAAACCGGCGATCCCCGCCAGGTCGATGCGCGTCGCAACGGCGCGAACGGTGACGGGTTCAGCGATCGCCGGGTCGCGCGGGATCCACCTGAAGGCAAGCACTACGGCCACGACCGCGAGCGGGATGTTGACCAGGAATGCGGTCCGCCACCCCCAGGCGTCGACAAGCACGCCACCGAGGGGAAACCCGGCGGCCACCGTCACCGTCCCGGCCAGCACCAGGCCTCCCAGCACGCTGGCGGGCGGCTCCTCCATCCCGGCCTGTTCGGCGCGGCGGCGCACGAGCAGCATCGCAGACGGATAGGCGGTAGCTGTTCCCATACCGATCAGAACCCGCGCCACCACCAGAGCGCTCAGATCGAGGCCCAGTCCGCCCACCACCCCACCAACCAGTACGGCGAGAATCCCGGCCAGGAAGACCCGCCGCGGCCCGAATTCCTCCGACAGTTTCCCGGCGGTCGGCTGGGCGATCGCGGTCGTCAGGTAAAGCGCGGAGACCAGGACCGCTATGCGCCCCAGCGACACCTGCAGCGCGGCGGCGATCGGCACCAGCGCGGTGGCGATCAGGGAGCTGTTGATCGGGTTGAGCGCCGAACCTGCCAGCAGGGGTGTCACGAACCGCCAGGAGAACGCGGTCGTGATCCGCAGCCTCTGATCGGACCCGCGCATCAGACGCGCTCCGTCGTTCTCGATGGCTCGGCTGACGACCTCGGCTGTGCCCGGCGGCGGGCCCAGCCCAGCACGGCGATCCACAACAATGGAGGCACGACGGCGGAGCCGACGTGCCCGGCTGGCAGGACACCGTTGGCCAAATAGACTGCGGTGGCGATGAAATCGACGGCCTGGATGGCGATCATGGTGTCGATCCAGAGCCGATTGGGCCACGGGGCCCGTGCCGCGACGAACATGCCGATGCCGTAGCCGACGAATCTGGCTGCCGACATCGCCAGAATCCAGTTCACCCAGCCAGGAGCGGCAGGCTGGAGGTGAAACACTGCCGGGAACGCGTCTGGCGCCACGAGAAGCAATGTCCCAAAGAGGATTTGGATGACGCCGATGATGATCAGCATCGCACGCATGAAACGCATCGCGGTTCCCTTCTCATGCAGGCCTGGCTACTGGACTCTCGCGCGCTGCAGACCGGCCAGGTCGTCGTTGATGCCCCGGAGGTCACAGCGCGCGGTGTATGGACCCTTTGGCGTAATCCTTGAGCAGGGAATACATGTCGGCGGTGTCGAAGATGCCGGCCTCCAGCGCGTGCTTGATTAGCGGGTGGCTGTCCTCTTCGCGGAGTGACCAGGCCGGGTATCCGCGCCCAGGCTCGCCATAGGTCATGGCGCCCAGCGCAATCGGTGAGATATCCAGACCGGTTGACCCGAGTTTGATGTCGCGCATGCTTGCTTCTCCCGAAGGCTGGTGGACTTTCATCTCCCACACAACCACACGCGGTTGGATGCGTAAAATGCGATTTTGTCGAAGTTCAATTCATCTGACGTATCATTTGACAGATGTACATCGACGAGATGCGCTGGTTCGTGGTGCTGGCCGAAACCGGTCACATGACCGATGCTGCAGCCAAACTCAACATCAGCCAACCCACGCTGTCGCGAGCGTTGGCGCGTCTCGAACGCCAAGTCGGCGCACCGCTGTTCGATCGGCTCCACCGTCGGATACAGCTCAACGCCTGCGGGCGCATCATGCTGGAGCATTCACGCCGGGGCCTCGCCGAAATGCGCGGGGCCAGTGAGCGAATCGCGGCCCTACGCGATCCCGACAGCGGCACCGTGCGACTGGCGTTTGTGCGCTCAGTGGCCAGCTGGTTGGTTCCGGACCTGCTGCGCCGATTCCGCAGCGAAGCGCCCCGGGTTCAGTTCGATCTCCGCGAGGGCGCAGGTCACGAAGTCGCCGATCTTCTCGAGACTGGGGAAGTTGACCTCGCCATCACCGGCCCGCGTCCGGACGGGGATCAATTCGGCTGGCACACGCTCACCACCTTGCGCTTATGCCTTGCAGTGCCTCATGACCATCCGTTCGCCCACCGGCGCAGGATTAGCCTCGCCGAGGCCGCCGACGAATCCTTCATTATCGCGACAGACCCATTCATGCTGCGCGCCGTCACCCACGAATTGTGGGCGGCCGAGGGCATCAGCCCGCCGATTGCGTTCGAAGCAACCTGGCTCCCAACCATGGAGGGACTGGTCGCCGCCGGTCTGGGGGTCGCGGTAGTGCCCACACCGCCCCCGAATCGTGCCGAACCGATGGCGTCCTACATCCCCCTGTCGAATCCGCAGGCAAAAAGCCGCGTCGGGCTGGCTTGGGCCCGTAAGCGCGACATCTCACCGGCCGCCCGACGATTCGCTACCTTCACCAAAAAGGCCATCCCGAACTGATCCGTTAGTTGGACGCGTCGCTCCGGTGATCCCCGACGGTCCCGCAGTCGCGCAAAGCATCCGCGGGCGCTCTTTGATTCATGCCAGGGAGCAATGATGCATCTGATAAATCAGCTCAATGTGGGCTGGACAGTGGGTGATACCGGACGGCCTTCGCCGGGCGCCGGCCAACGGCGCCGCTCCCCCGCCGGGGGACTGAGCGCCGCACTAGGGTGCGACGCAACGCTCAAGGGTCACACGGAAACGCTTGAGCTGACGTCGTTCCGGATACCAATTCGACTTGGCTTCTTGGCAATTGAAGGTAGCGAGCAGCTGACGGCAAGGCCAACGAAATTCCGCTGATGGGCGCTGTGTCGTAGCCGGTAGTGGGCGGTCATCGCGTGATTGTTCGAACTGCCGGCATCAACATCGTCCGTACCCCGGGCGGTGCGGCCGGCTGATTATCATGTGCCGGGTTGGCGGGGTCAGTTACGGGTGTCTGACGGCGTGCCCGATGTTCGCGAGATATTGATTGACCAACGCCACCGCGATGGCGCCCTCCCCCATTGCCGCAGCAACTCGTCTGGTTGCCCCGCGGCGCACGTCGCCTGCCGCAAAAATTCCCGGCTCACTAGTCTCCAGGATGGCCCGATGATGAACCGGTAGCACCCCGTCCGTTTCGGTGTCCAGATCTGAGCCGGTCAACACGAATCCGTGCTCGTCGAGCTCGACTACACCGGTAAGCCATGCCGACTGCGGCTGCGCACCGATAAAGACGAACAGGGCCCGCACAATGAGGTCCGTGCGCGCCCCGTTCACGGTGTCTTCCACCTCAATCGACGTCAGATACGCGTCGCCGTGTAGTTCGCGAATTTGCGTGTGGGTCATGACCTTGATGCGGCGGTCGCTCACAATCTGATCCGCCAGATAGCGAGACATCTTGGCGCCCAAGTTCGGGTCCCGCACCAGCAGGTATACGACGCGTGCAGTATCGGCGAGAAATACAGCTGCCTGGCCGGCCGAATTGCCTCCGCCAATCACCGCCACCGGTTCGACGCCGCACGCGTGGCGCTCGCTGACGGTGGCTTCGTAATATACGTTCGCGGTCTCGAAACGGGCCAATCCGGGCACGTCGAGACGCCGGTAGCGGGCTCCCGACGCCACGATTAGCGCGCGGGCACGCACCTGGTCGTGACCGTCGAGTTCGGTTCGAAAGTGATCCCCGGCAGAGGTCAGCGCCGTGACCGCCGCGGGCACTATCACCCGGGCGCCGAATCTGGCCGCCTGCACGCCCGCACGTTCGGTCAGCTCTGCTCCGGAAATACCGGCGGGAAAACCGAGATAGTTCTCGATCCGGGAGGTCGTACTGGCCTGACCCCCGACGGCCATCGCATCCACGGTGGTGACCTCGAGACCGTCCGACGCCCCGTACACGCTGGCGGCCAGCCCGGCGGGCCCCGCCCCGACGACCAACAGGTCGCAGACCGTGGCGTCGGTGAGCGATGTACGTAACCCCAATTCGGTCGCAAGCACGGAATTAGACGGGTTACGCAACAACTTTCCACGACCGAGGACGACGACGGGGGTGTCCTTTGCCGCCACATTCATTCTGTGCAGAAAGGCGTCGGCGTCTGGATCTTTCTCCAGGTCGATCCATTTGTGTGGCAAGCGATTTCGTGTAGCGAATTCCAGCAGTCGACGGGTATCGGGGGCATAGCCCGATCCGGCGATACGCATCCCTGCACCGCCGTCGATCAGGTGCGAACGGCGGATCAAGTAGGCCCGCAGGATCGTCTCCCCCAGGACTGAATCCTGCCGTGCGACATCGCCGAGTTGCCCAGACGGCACCGCCACGATCTCTCCGGCCTGCACCACTCGTGCGCCGAACAGAGCCGGCTGCCCCTGCAGCATCCCCAACTCGCCGAGCAACCGTCCTTGCCCGTGCACCTGAATCAGCCGCTCACCATCGAGGTCGCTCGCAACGATGCCCACGCGACCGCTCAGCACGACAAAGACCTCGCCGACACCCTCGCCTACTCGGTAAAGAACGTCGCCCACCTCCGTGGATCGTCGTTCACCCCAGCCCTCGAGCACGTCCAGCTGATCGGTGCTCAGACGAGGAAATGCCTCATGACTGTCCGGCGTTTCCTCCGGCGTGCGCTCTGGCCCGTCAAGGGACATGGGCTCACTGTAGGCCCGCTCAACTTCCTGCCATCGCGATGTTTGTCAGGTTGATCGATTGCGATAGCTCCCGGGGGCGCGTTGCATGAGATGGATGACCGAACAGGCAGGCATCGACATCACCGTCGCGCCCAGCGGCACAGGGTGCCTCGAATGCGAGCGACATCAAGGATGGTGGTTTCACCTCCGTCGATGCGCCCAATGCGGCCACATCGGCTGCTGCGACAATTCGCCGGGCCAGCACGCTACCGCCCACGCCGAAGCCACCGGGCATCCGCTGATCACCAGTTTCGAACCGGGAGAAGATTGGTTCTACGACTACCGCGACCAGCAGCTCTACGACGGGCCGCGGCTTGCGCCGCCCCAACATCACCCACTGGATCAGCCAACGCCGGGACCCGCCGGGCGGGTCCCCCCCGACTGGCCACAGCGGCTGCATTGAACCATCGAGCGACCTCTCGGGCGACATCGACGCCGCGGCGCATGTCTGCGAACGCGTGCGTCCATTCACGAGCATTCTCGCCAAATGCCTGACTACGGCCCCCCTGCAGGGCGCCCTCGGCGGGGCAGCGTCGCTCTGAAAGCCCGCGAGCTGGCCGGATCGGCGTGACACCGCAGTCTCGTCAGCACGCACCGCACCAAGCCTCTCAAGGGTGCAGTTGCTCCTTCGTCAGGTCAGCGCGCGAGCGCGGGATCTAATAGCTCGTCGACTGCATTCCATCGGCGCGACCAGGGCTAAAGCACAGAGCACCACACTTTTTATTCTCGGCTAGATTCTTGCGCTGAGTGCGACGTCACGTGTGCGACCTGGTGGCGTGGTGAATGCCGGTCTGCTTGCTGAGGGTGGCTAGGTCATAGACCGCGTTGAGGTGATTCACCTGCTCACCGCGAGAAGGCGAATATCTCGAGTCCTTCGAACGTGAACGCATTGCCGGTGCCCTGGATGCCGGCCGGCAGAAGTACGCCGGAAAAGTGGTCGCTGCCCCGCCAGCTGAACGTCGGCCTGCCGGACACTACGGCCTCTTTGGGCCTGTTGCCTGGTGCGGTCTCCCATGAACTGCGCGGCTAACCACGCCCACCCCACTCCCCTGCGTGCCCGTACGGGGCGGAATACGGCGGGATCGAATATGGAGGGCTACCAGTAAACCAGGCTAAGTTCCCTAACTATCGGTGCGACAACAGCTTTCGTGATGTCACCTATCACGAAGTGTACAGTGCGATTTCTAATACGGTTCACATCAACGGATTTCGATGCCGCCGGGCAAGCTCACGAGTTTGATGTTTCATCGTGTTAATCGAACTAGTCGATACCCAAGAGGGTCGTTCGGAGTGGTTGGGCAAGCGCGGCTCCCCCGCCGGGGGATTCGTGAGGGGGACCCGTTTTGTGGCCCAGTCGCTATGCGGCTTGGGGTTGGTGGGTCTCGGAG
>NZ_JBAPPI010000400.1:0-2133 GCF_049280035.1 Mycobacterium sp.
GCACCGGGCCGGCGGAGACGGGCCGCGGCCAGCGCCTCCCACGCACCGGGGGCGATGCTGGATTCGAAACGACGCCGGACGTAGTCGTCGTCGGCCAGATAGGACGGATCGTGAAACAGCGCCTCGACGATGCGGCGCATGGCCGGCACCGTCGCGTCGTAGTCGTAGAGCGCCTCCATGTGCTGGTTGCGCTGGATTTCACCGCCGCCGCAGATGGCGACCATGCTGCGCATCGGTAGCACCAGCGAATCCGAGGTGGCGTCGGTGAGCAAGTTGATGGCGCCCATCGAGTTGCCGACGAAATGTGCGTTGGCGATGCCGAGTCCGTCGCAGAGCCGGGCGATGTGGCGGATCCGCATGCCGCGCCCGTCGTTGAAATCGATGACCTTGGCCGATTGTCCGAAGCCCAGCATGTCAGGCGCCAGCACCCGGTAGCGGGCAGCGAGTGCGGGTATGGCGTGCTCCCAGCCGATTTCGGCGCTGGCACCGAACTCCCCACCGTGCAGCAGGATCACCGGGTCGCCGGTGCCGGCTTCCAGGTAGCTGGTGAGCAGCCCGTCGACCACGACAGTTTTGCGTCGAAACTCCATGGCCGGTACCTCAGTTCGGGTCAAGCAGGCCGACGGGTTTGGTGGTCGTCGCATGGACCAGCAGTTCGGCCAGCTGCTGCGGCCGACTCAGGAACGGACAATGCGACGTGTCGATGGTCAACGGCTCGACGCCGAGTCGCTGGGCCACCACGTCTGCCAGCCAACGGGGCATCGAGCGGTCCTGCAAGCAGCGGATGAAGCTGCGGGTCAGATCAGCCCGCCAGAACCGCGGGATAGACACCGGTGCGACCGTGGTTTCGCCGAACCGCTCCGCGCCGAGTCGCTCGAACGCCCAGCGGGCGGTCGGCTCGTCGCAGTCATGCCAGAAGTACTCCCACGCCCCTTGGAGGTCGGCGAAGGTCATCGCGCCGTCCTCGCTGAAATTCAGATAGCCCAGCATCTTTCCGGCGTCGCCGTCGAACTCACCGTCCTCGGAGTTGCGCATTGTCATGGCCTCGGGGTAGCTGCGGCCTTCGCGCGGCAGGGCGGCGGCCAGGTAGACAATGTGGCTGACTAGATCTGTTGCGGCGTCAGCCGCGAGCGTCGCATCGAACCCGCCGCCGGAATGCCCGACGAGCACATCACCGGGCTGCAGTACCGACAAGATGGCCTCTCTACGGTTGTCGAGGGTCGACTCCTCGTTCAATCGGTCGCCATGACCGGGAAGGTCGACCGCGACCGCGGTGTGGCCGAGCTGCTCGAGTTCGGGGATCGTGCGACTCCAGCACCATGCGGCGTGAAACCCCCGTGCACCAGTACAAATCGCATGTCTTGTCCGCTACCTGGTGACCTGGCCCGGGCCGGATCGCGCGAACGTCAACAACTGCGACGCCAGCAGAATCAATTGATTCGTGACGGTCACGTCGACCAGTTCTCCTGCCTCGTCCCAGATTTGGTCTGCGGAGTTGATGGCGACGCCGAGCGGAGTGGGCCAGGCCCGCAGCGCATGACCGACGGCGCGGAGCTGGTCCAGCGTGCCGACCGCCGCCGGCCACCCGTAAGCACAGCTGATGCAGCCCCACGGTTTGTTGTCGAGATAGACGCGGGAATCGTCGCGCATGTCCTCGATGTAGTCGAGCGCGTTCTTCACCAATCCGGATATGCCGCCGCGGTATCCGGGCGATCCGACGATGACGGCGTCCGCCTCCCGCAGCGCCTCGATCAGCTGAATTGCGGCTCGCGTGCGGGCCGGTTCGTGCGGGTTGTACATCGGCAATTCGATGTCCTGGCCGCAATAAAGTCTGGTGCGTCCGCCCTGGCGTTCAACGGCGGCCAGGCAGTGGCGCAGGGCTCGTTCGGTCGACGAGTTCGCCCTGAGGGTGCCGCCGAGGCCGACCACCAGCGGCCCGTCGCTTTCCGGCTCTTCCGTCAGCATCAACCGCGCACCTCCTTACTTGATCGCGATGGGGTTCACTGGAGAGCCCACCGCACCAACGACGCTCAACGGTGGGGCGACGAGCTGGAACTCGTACACGCCATCGGCCGCACAGTCGGCCGCCAATGCGGTGAGATCCCAATACTCGCCGAGCATCAGTCCCATGTC
>NZ_JBAPPI010000401.1:0-4305 GCF_049280035.1 Mycobacterium sp.
GTCCAGCCGGGTGTACGCGTGCGCGGCCTGGCCGCCGTACAGGGCGCGCGCCTGCTCGGTGCGAAACCACCGGGCCATCACCGTGGCCGGCAACACCGCACGCGGCCCAAAGGCCGCCAGCCTGACGAAATGACGCGGAACATGCAGTACGGGACGCATCAGGTCCTGGCACAGCTCGTCGAAGCCGGCGGCGAGGTCGCCCACCGCGAGCCGCCACCGCCGTCCATCGGCGCCCATACCGGCCACGGTTTGGTCGATCGACCGATACAGCAACCCGGCGGTGCCGTCGTCGAGCGGATGCGCGCAGTCGACCTCCGGCCATTTCCAGGTCAGCCCATAACGGCCCAGGCCGATCTCCGCCCAGAACGGTGAGCCCACTGCCATTGGATGAGCAGCCGAGCAATGGTCGTGGATAACGTCGGGCACCGTCAGCTCGCCCGAACGCGCCCCTCCCCCAATCGTTTCCGCAGCCTCAAGTATCTGAACGTCAAAACCGTTGCGCGCCAGGTGAATCGCAGCGGCCAGTCCGTTCGGCCCGGCGCCCACGACGACCGCGGTGGTCATTGCGAAGCGGCGGCGTGGCCAGTCGTGATGTGCACCGGGAACTCGTCATCGGGTTCCGGCCAGGGTTGGCGGGCCAGCATGTCCTTAACCGTGACGTAGCCTTCCTCGAGCAGGCCAATCTTGGCGTCGACGATGCGATACCACTGCCTCTGCGTATGAATCGGTTGGCCTTCAAGGATGATCACCCGGAGGTCGCCCTCGTCGAACTGGCAGCGCCGTTGTACCGCCTCCACCAGCTGCTCGTTGTGCAGGTGGCCTTCGCCGAAGTTCCAGCCGATGAGCGGCCCGGCAACCGTTTCGCCCTCACGCAGCGTGTAATCCGCCTCGTTGCCTTCTTCCCCCAGCGCACGGGGTACTAGCCCGTTGAGCGCTCGGCCGTGAACGTGCATGGACCGGAACGCTCGAGCCTTGTCGCTGATGATCTCGGCGGTCGCCGGGTCGTAGAGCTTGGCCACTTGCTTAGCGGTCAGCGCCGAGCTTTTGATGACGTTGGCATCGAGCTTCTCCTCAGCGCCTGCGCGGAAGCACCAAACACTGGACGCCCAGTTGCCGGCGTAGTAGCGCAACGCGGGCAGGAACGAAATCTGTTGCGGAAACATATTTCCCACTACCGGAACGACGACAAGCGCCACCATCAGGAAGGCCAGCAGCAGCGGCGAATTGAGTTCGAAGATGGTAATGCTGCCGTAGTGCCCGAAGAGGTAGAACAGCGAGAAGATGAAAAACACGTTCCACTCCAACGGGACTCCCATCGGGAGGTTGGAAATGATGTTGAGGTGGAAGATCACCATGAACCCGATCAGCCACCAGCGCCACGGATGATTGTCGCCGGCGAAGACCAGCACCGCCGGCACGATGAATTCCGCGGTGGTCCCGCCGACGTGGGCCATGAACTTCGGTATCCAGGACGGCCGCAGGTCGTTGATCGGGTCGCGGTATAGCCTGCGCTTGAACCAGTTGAACGGCTTGCCGCGCAGCAGCGCGTTGTTGCTCATCATCACCGCGACGACGTACGGGAAATGGTGGTTGAGCTTGGATGTCGCCGCGCCCCACCACAGTGCGAGCATGATGATCTTGAAGGCGGCGATCTGGTCGGTGAACGGGAACAAGAACACCAATAGTTTCAGCCAGTAGTGCTCACCGCGGGCGGCCAGGAAGATGGTTTTGTCGCGCAGAGCCAGCACTACCAGTGCGACGATCGGCGGCACCACCAGAGTCGGATCGATCAGACCAACGTCACCAGTGCCGGTGACCGACCCGCCCTGGCCGGGTGACAGCAGCGCCCAGACGCCGGTGGCCAGCAGTATGGCGTAGAGGGCGACATCGACGATAGAGCGGGTATCGCCTCTGGTGAACGGAACCTCGCCGGGCCACGGTGGCAGACGAATCGTCTTGGGCCGCAACCAATACAGGAACCCACCGATCGGTGGCCAGAATCGCGCGGTGAGCGGGCCCGACCCACAGCCCAACCCTAAGACTTCGAACAGCAGGGTGAAGATGACGAACTTCTGGTAGACGATCGGCTGGGTCCACCAGGCCCCGATGTGGCTAAGCCCGCCCAGCCCCGGGGTCAACGAGATGACCGCCGCAGCGCCCGCGGCGTAGGCGGCCATCTTGAGCACGTAGAGCAGATAGATCGCAGACGGGGTACCAAAGCCGTGCTCGACCCAATGCCGGGTCACCACTTGCAGCCTCGAGGCCGACGGCAACGTGGACCAGGTATCGGGATCGACGTCGGGAAGCTCCGGGGTGATGAATCCCATGATGGCCTCGCTCCTGGTGTCAAACCAATTGGCGATGCCAATGTAGCGGCATCACGAGGCCACCGTGTCGATCTTGCAAATTGGCCGAAACACCAAGCTGTTGTCCGCGCGTTGCTCAACGAGCGACTTTGCCCCGCGGACTGAATACTCGAAGAACGTCAAATCGCGGCGGGCTGGAGTTCGCCGTCGACCGGCGGGTAACCAAAGGAGGATTCTGTGTCCGAACACACCCCAGACGACATCTTCAAACTCGTCAAGGACGAGAACGTTGAGTATGTCGACGTCCGCTTTTGTGACCTGCCAGGCACCATGCAGCACTTCACAATTCCGATTTATGTGTTCGACGAGAGCGTCTTCGAGGAAGGCTTGGCCTTCGACGGCTCCTCGATTCGCGGGTTTCAATCAATCCACGAGTCCGACATGCTGCTGCTGCCCGATCCGGAAACCGCGACCATCGACCCGTTCCGTGCCGCCAAAACGCTGAACGTAAATTTCTCCGTGCACGACCCGTTCACCCTCGAGCTGTACTCGCGCGACCCGCGCAACGTCGCCCGCAAGGCCGAGAACTACCTGATCAGCTCCGGCATTGCGGACGCCGCCTACTTCGGCCCAGAGGCCGAGTTCTACATCTTCGACTCGGTGAGCTTCGACTCACGCATCGACACCTCGTTCTACAAGGTGGACGCGACATCCGGATGGTGGAACACCGGAGAAGCGACCGAGCCCGACGGCAGCCCCAACCTCGGCTACAAGGTGCGCCCCAAGGGTGGCTATTTCCCGGTAGCCCCGACCGACCACTACGTCGACCTGCGCGACGAGATGCTCACCCACCTGACCAACGCCGGCTTTTCGCTGGAGAAGGGTCACCATGAGGTCGGCGGCGGCGGCCAGGCCGAGATCAATTACAAGTTCAACACATTGCTGCACGCGGCTGACGACCATCAGATGTACAAATACATCGTCAAGCAAACCGCTTGGCAGGCCGGCAAAACCGTGACCTTCATGCCCAAGCCGCTATTCGGCGACAACGGTTCCGGTATGCACTGCCACCAGTCGTTGTGGAAAGACGGCGTCCCGCTGATGTACGACGACGAAGGGTACGCAGGCCTGTCGGACATCGCCCGCCACTACATCGGCGGTTTGCTGTACCACGCACCCTCGTTGCTGGCCTTCACCAACCCCACGGTGAACTCCTACAAGCGCCTCGTTCCCGGCTATGAGGCCCCGATCAATCTGGTTTACAGCCAGCGCAACCGCTCAGCGTGCGTCCGCATCCCGATCACCGGCAACAATCCGAAGGCTAAGCGGTTGGAGTTCCGCTGCCCCGACTCGTCGGGCAACCCGTACCTGACGTTCGCGGCCCAGTTGATGGCCGGGTTGGACGGCATCAAGAACAAAATCGAGCCGCCTCCCCCGGTCGACAAGGACCTCTACGAGCTGCCACCAGAAGAGGCCGCCGAAATCGTGCAAGCTCCGACCTCACTGTCGGCGGTGATCGACCGTCTGGAGGAAGACAGCGAATACCTCACCGAGGGAGGCGTTTTCACGCCTGACCTGATCCAGACATGGATCAACTACAAGCGCGATTACGAGATTGCGCCGTTCAATCTCCGGGTGACCCCATATGAGTTCGCGCTGTACTACGACGTCTGACCCGAGACCCCTAACGCGTAGCATCGGTGCAGGACAAGGGTTAGCTAAGTCACCCCTGCCAAACAACACCGCGACCTTGAGGTGATCGGGCACCGCGTCGTGGATGACCCAGACCTGCGCAGTGGTGGCGCAATACACCTTGGCCTTGCCCATTGGCGGTGATGTCTTACGCGAGCACGGATTACGACCTAACAGTCCATCACTGAGGGCGTCACCGAGGATCTGGGCAGGGCGCCTGTGCAATGCGTGAAGGTAACTGTCCTAATAGCCTTCGGCCGCCCACTGTCCTCGTCTACCCAGTCCGCCACCGGGTGGGTCAACGCGC
>NZ_JBAPPI010000402.1:0-4129 GCF_049280035.1 Mycobacterium sp.
GGCCATGCTCGCCCCGGCCTACGGGATGCGCCAGCTGCTGGACATCTCCGACGAGGAGGCCCGCGACGACCTGGCCCGCGCCTCGGTGATGGCGCTGTCGTTCGTGGCGCAGTCGGCGCGCGGGATCGGCAAGCCACCGGTACCCCAGCGGGAGGTCGACAAGGCGCGATCGATCCCCGAGCGGTTCCTGATCCGCTGGCGCGGCGAGGCCAACCCCAAGCACGTCGAGGCGATCGACGCGTATTGGAACTCGGCCGCCGAGCACGGGATGAACGCCTCGACGTTCACCGCGCGGGTGATCGCGTCGACCGGTGCCGACGTCGCGGCAGCGCTGTCGGGTGCGATCGGGGCGATGAGCGGCCCGCTGCACGGCGGGGCACCGGCACGGGTGTTGCCGATGCTAGAGGAGGTCGAGCGCACCGGTGACGCGCGCGGACTGGTCAAGGGGATTCTGGACCGCCACGAGAAGCTGATGGGCTTCGGGCACCGCGTCTACCGTGCGGAAGACCCGCGCGCCCGAGTGTTGCGGGCCACCGCCAAGCAGCTGGGCGCACCGCGCTACGAAGTCGCGGCGGCGGTCGAGCAGGCAGCGCTCTCCGAGCTGCGGGAGCGGCGCCCGGACCGGGCGATCGAGACCAACGTCGAGTTCTGGGCCGCGGTGATCCTGGACTTCGCCGGGGTGCCGCCGCACATGATGCCGGCGATGTTCACCTGCGGTCGGACCGCCGGTTGGTGCGCGCACATCCTTGAACAGAAGAGACTTGGCAAGCTGGTTCGCCCGTCGGCCATCTACGTCGGCCCGGACCCGCGCAGCCCGGAATCCGTCGAAGGCTGGGACGACATTCCCAAGGCCTGACGCCAAGACGGCGTCGGTGTCGGTGGCCGGTGATGAGATTGCATCGCGGGCCCGGTCATACCTATAAGCCCCACCGGGCCACGTACCGACACCAAGGAGGCCAAGCATGGCAATCACCGTCCAACCCGCACTGTCCCCGCACCTCGTCGTCGACAACGCCGCCGCGGCGATCGACTTCTACGTCAAGGCGTTTGACGCCGAGGAGCTCGGGCGAGTGCCCGGTCCCGACGGCAAGCTGATCCACGCAGCACTGCGCATCAACGGCTTCACCGTGCTGCTCAACGATGACTTTCCGGAGATGTCCGGCGGAAAGTCGACGACCCCGACGTCGCTGGGCGGAACTCCGGTCACCATCCATCTGACGGTCGCCGACGTCGATGCCAAGTTCCAGCGGGCGCTCGACGCCGGGGCCACTGTGGTCGCCCCGCTCGAGGACCAGTTCTGGGGCGACCGCTACGGCATCGTCGCTGATCCGTTCGGCCACCACTGGTCGCTGGGTCAGCCGGTACGCGAGGTCAGCATGGACGAGATTGCGGCTGCTATCGGCCAGTCGCCGGGCTAGGCCGGGGACGATGCAGTGGGGGCACCCCCAGCCGCGCAGTCCGGCCTAGGCCAAGTCAGTCAATTGGCGCAGCCGGTCGGCCACCCGCCGCCGTAGCGGCGGGGCCGGCGCGGCGGCGGCGACCGCCAGCATGTCGTCGATCGAGGTGAACTTGTTGCGCGGCCGATCGCTGAGGTTGCCTCGGGACACTTCCGCTGCATCGATGGCCTGCCAGCCGGCGGCGTCAACCACAGCGGGCTGCCGCGTCCGGACCAGGGTGTCCAATGCCGACGGCTTGCCGATCGGATCGCTCAACAGGCCAGCATTGAAATCGTCGACCAGCCGCTGCACGGTTTGCAATGCGCACGACTTGTTGGTGCCGATGAATCCCGTCGGGCCGCGCTTGATCCAGCCCGCCACGTATGCGCCATGCACCGGTTGACCCGAGTCGGGGTCCATCACCCGGCCACCGTTGTTCGGCACGACTCCGGCGATGTCGTCGAAGGGTAAGTCGCGAATAGCCTTGCCTTGGTAGCCGATCGAGGTCAACACCAGACCTGCCTCGATGTGACACACCTCGTCGGTGCCGGTGACGCAGAACTCCATACCGTTGGCCCGCTGCTCGCCCAGCACGCGCTTGGGCGTCAGTCGGTAGGCCAGCCGGATCCGCGGGCGTAGCGGCGGGTCGGACCCGTCGCCGAGCTTGCTCAGGATCTCCAGCTTCTGCTTCGTCACGGCGTCTGAGACGCCTGCAAGGTCGCGCAGCACCAGCTCGTGGTCGGCGGCGGCGAGCACAACGTCCGCCGCGGTCGTCAGCCCGATCAGCTCGGGCAGCGTGAACGCCGAGTGCGCGGGTCCGCGCCGGGCGGCGATCACCACCTCCTGCACCCGTGAGGCGCGCAGCGCCTGCAGTGCGTGGTCGGAGATGTCGGTCCGAGCCAGCTCGTCGGGGTCGGCGGTGAGCACGCGGGCGACATCGAGAGCGACGTTGCCGTTGCCGACCACGATGACCCGCTCGTGGCTGAGATCGACTGGCAGCTCGGTGAAATCGGGATGACCGTTGATCCAGGCCACCAGCCCGGTGGCGGTGCCGGTACCCGGCATGCCCATGCCGTCGATGTCCAGTCTGCGGTCATTGGACGCGCCGACGGCGTAGAGGACCGCGTGGTGGTGCGCCAGCAGGTCGTCGTGGCTCAGGTGCTTGCCAACCTCGACGTTGAGGAAGAACCGGAATTCGCGGCGACGAGCGATCCGGTCGAAGAGCGCTGTGACCCGTTTGGTGGTCTGGTGGTCCGGTGCCACCCCGGCGCGAACCAGCCCGTACGGGGTGGGCAGCTTCTCGAAGACGTTGACCCGCACGCCGTGTTGGGTAAGCAGTTCGTCGGCGGCATACATCGCGGCCGGCCCGGATCCCACGATCGCTACGGTCAGCGGGCCCCGATGGTGCCCTCGCACCTGTGGTGCGGGAATCACCGGCGCCAGCTTGGATGTCGGCGGCAGTTTCTGGTCGGCCGGACGTCCTGGGTAATACGACGCGTTGAGCGGGATAAACAGCTGCTGCTCGGGGGTCAGCTGGCTAGCGGGTGCGATGGCGCCCACCGGACAGGCACTCACGCAGGCTCCGCAGTCCACACAGGCCACCGGATCGATGTAGAGCATCTCGGCGGTAGCGAAGCCCGGCTCGTCCGGAGACGGGTGAATGCAGTTCACCGGGCAGGCGTAAACGCAGGACCCGTCGCTACAGCACGACTGGGTAATAACGTGCGGCATAAAAGCGGGTTTCCTAGGCGGCCGGTGCGACGGCTAGGTGCTGGCGCTGCGGTTCGCTGCGGTAACGCGACGGCTCGCCGTTGATCTTGCAGATCCGCCATATCAGCTTGGCCAGCGGGTTCATCAAACCGGTGTCGTGGCAAAGCATCCGGACGTCGCCGAACATGTCACGCAGCATTTGCCGCGACTCCGGCGAACGGAAGAAGATCTCTTTGCGGACCTGACGCGGGATGTCGAATTCTTTCCAGAACGCCTTCGGCGGCACCACGATCGCCGAGCACAGGATTCGCATCGTCACCGGCACATACAGCGAAAGCAAGAACCGCTTGCGGCGCGGCAGCTCCGGCACGCGCTTGCGCAGGTACTCGTGCGCGAACGAGATGTGGCGGGCTTCCTCGGCCACGTGGATGGCCATCACCCGCTCCATGATCGGGTGCAGCTCCTTGCCCTCGCGCAGCACGTTCTTCTGGGTGTGGTCGATGGGCTCTTCGCCGGCCAGGATGCCGAACCAGAACGGGATCGGCAGCGGCCCGGCCACCAGCGGAATGAACGGTTGAATCCATTTCAGCATGCGCGGCATGCCGGGCACGTCGGCGCCGATGTGGTTCACCATCTCCTGGAACATCATGGTGTGGTTGCACTCTTCGACCGCTTCGTGCAGGCAGTACCGGTACTCCGGTGACCCGTTGGGCACCCAGAACGCGTACTCCATCAGGCCGCGGATCAGGATGGACTCAAAGTGTAGACCGGTCTTGGCGACGTTCGCCTGACGCCACATGCCGATTTCGATCTGGCGTTTTTCGGACTGCGCCTGGTACCAGGAGTGCCGGCCCAGCGGGTCGGTCACCGGCAATTTCCAGCGCGGGTCATTGTCGATGACCGCGAACTCGGGGGATTTCCAGTCGATGTCGGTGTAGGGGTTGAAATTACGCCGCACCGACCCCTCGGACAGTGTGGTGAGC
>NZ_JBAPPI010000403.1:0-2829 GCF_049280035.1 Mycobacterium sp.
GCCTCGGCTCGCCCGCCTCGGCCGGCTGCAGCCCCATACCCGGGTGTCGCTGGGCGGGTTGATGGCCGAACAGGCGAACAGAGCGCCCAACGAGGAATGCTTCCTCTTCGAGGATCGGGTCCACACCAACGCGGCGGTTGATTTTCGCATCGACGAGGTGGTGCGCGGCCTCATCGCCGTCGGTATCCGTCAGGGAGCTCACATCGGTGTGTTGATGGACACCAGCCCGAGCGCAGTGACCGCGATCGCGGCGCTGTCGCGGCTTGGCGCGGTGGCGGTGTTGCTACCCCCGGACGATGACCTCGCCGCGGCCGTCCGGTTGTGCGAGGTGGCCGACATGGTTACGGACCCACACCATCTGGCGGCTGCTGCTGCGACCGGCGCCAGGGTGCTCATCCTCGGTGACGCCGGCACCGCGGGCCTCGGCCGGACGGAGTCGGACCGGGTCGTCGAGCTGGACCGCCTTGACCTGTCCGCACAGCGGCTGCCGCATTGGTATCGGCCGAACCCTGGCCGGGCAAGCGATCTCGCCTTCGTGTTCTTCAGCACGACGGGCGGGCGCCGAGTGGTCAAGGAGATCACCAATCATCGGTGGGCGCTGTCGGCGTACGGCACGGCCACTGCCGCCGCGCTAGGCCACGGTGACACGATCTATTGCCTGACCCCGTTGCACCATCCGTCGGGTCTGATGGTCGGTCTCGGCGGCGCGGTCGCCGGCGGGTCGCGCATCGCGTTGACCCGGGGCGTGCATCCAACCCGGTTCGCCGACGAGGTCCACCGTTACGGGGTCACGGTGGTGTCCTACACGTGGGCCATGCTGCTCGAATTGGTGGACGCGACGTCGCCCGAGCTTCAGAATCATCATCCGATCCGTCTGTTCATCGGAGCCGGAATGCCGATCGGGCTGTGGCACAAGGTCAAAGACCGATTCGCCCCGGCCCGAGTGCTGGAATTCTATGCCTCCACCGAGGGGGACGCGGTGCTGGCCAACGTGGCCGGCACGAAGACCGGAGCCAAGGGTCGGCCGCTGCCGGGCAGTGCCGAGATTCGGCTCGGCGGCTACGACGCCGCGACGGGCCGGTTCATTGAGGATGACCACGGTTTTGTGCGCCCCTGCGCCGACGATGAGGTGGGCGTGCTGCTGGCGAAGCCACGCTCCGGACTCGATGCCGCACACGTGTCGATGCGTGGGGTATTCGCCGAGGGAGACACCTGGATCACCACCGACCACCTGTTCCGCCGCGACAGCGACGGTGACTATTGGTTCGTCGACAACAGGAACACCGTCATCCAGTCGGTGTGCGGGCCGGTCTTCTGCCAGCCGATTTGCGATGCCCTCGGCGACATCACCGTGATCGACCTGGCCGTGGTCTATCCCGTTGCGACCGACGCGCACGACGTCGCGGTCGCGGCCGTGACGCTTGGCAAAGACGGCGTCCTCACCGCGGCTACCCTGACCACCGCGTTGAGCAGCCTCCCCCGGCACCAGCGTCCCGCCATCGTCCACATTGTTGACCGCATACCGCTCACGCCCTCCTACCGCCCACTGTCGACCACACTGCGAGAGGCTGGGCTGCCGGCGCCGGGGGAAACCAGCTGGTACCACGACCACACTGATGGTCACTATCGACGATTGGCCACCGTCGTCGGCAAGCCAGCACCGTCTAGCCCCAGGGAGCCGCTGAGCCTCTAGGCGGGCCACTCCAGCAGCACCTTTTCTTACCGCACTTCAGGACGCGATTTGCTCAGCCCGCCGCTTTGCCACTGCGGCCAGCACGGCTTGGGTGGACGCGCGGCTTCCGACGGTGATCCGAGCAGCGCCGTCAGGGTAGTAGCGGGCCGTCAGCCCGGTGTCGTCGAATAACTCGCGCCACGGCCGACCCGTCGGGGGCAGGTACACGAAGTTGGCGTGTGAGTCGGTGGTGTAGACACCCATCGCCCGCAGGCGCCGTCGCAAGTAGTCCCGCTCACCGGTGATTCGCAGAATGCGTTGTCGCAACTGGTCTTCGGCGTCGTAGGACGCCGCCACCGCGACCAAGCTGGTGATGCCCATGCCAAACGGCAATTGCATCTTCCACAGCATTCTGGCTAGCTCCGGCGATCCGAAACCGTACCCGATCCGCAGCCCGGCCAGCCCGTAGGCCTTAGAGAACGTCCGCAGCACAATGACATTCGGGAACTGCCGGACCAGGTCCGGTCCGTCGATACGGTGCTGGGGGGCGACGAACTCGATATAAGCCTCGTCGAGCAGCACGACGGTGTCATCCGGCACACGCCGCAGGAATTGCTGTACATCGGCGACAGGCTCCACGGTGCCGGTCGGGTTGTGAGGTCTGCACAGTACGACCACCCTGGCGTCCGCCGCCGACTCGGCCATTGCCTCCAGGTCGTGGTGGCCGCGCTCGTCGAGCGGGACAGTGACCGATGTGAGGCGAGCCATCTGGGCGAAAATCGGGTATCCGTCGAAAGTCGGCTCGCTGAACACAATCCGATCACCGGGTCGCGTCACAGCATGCAGGACCTGCATCACCAACCCGCTCGCGCCCGCTCCCAACACGACCTGCTCGTCGCAGACTCCGATGTGGCCGGCGACGAGCGTTCGCAGCTGCTCGGGCAGGAATTCCGGATACCGGTTGGCGGCATCGATCGAGTGGATCAAGGCCGAGCGAACGGCCGGCAGCGGCGGAAATGGGTTTTCGTTCAGCGCCAACGCGAGTGGATCAACCGCCTGCGGCAGAGTAGCCAGGACCTCGGCGGTCACCGAGGTTCCGTACGCCGGCGCGGCCATCAGCTTCGCCCGCCCCAGCGGACCGCTGCCGCGCCGGCGAA
>NZ_JBAPPI010000404.1:0-1646 GCF_049280035.1 Mycobacterium sp.
GTACATGTTCGGATTCGGCAATGGCAATCTGCCCGAAGAGGGCTACCTTATTGCCGAGGCCATCGCCGACCGTGGATTGAAGACAGTCGGCGTCGTCTACGAGCGTGCCGCGACGGGACTCGAGTACACCGAGTTCTTCACCGACGCCTGCCGGCGTGAGGGCCTCGAGATCGTCCACAGCGAAGGCGTTGGTCAAGCCGACCGCGATCTGGCGAAGACGGTTGCACGGCTACAGGCGCGCAATCCAGATGCAGTGGCGTACTTCGGCTTCGGACTTCCTGGCATCGAGATGAACTCGGCGTTTCACGCCGCCGACTACAACCCCCCGCGGTACATGTGCACGGCGTTCATTAACTGCTATGTGATCCCACAGTGGATGAAGGGCCTGCAGGGGTGGATCGGCGTCGATCAGTACGACGAAGCGAACAAGACCGGCCAGGCGCTGCAGGACCGCTTCGAAGCCCGCTTCGGATACCGCCAGGAGAACTGCGTCCCGACCCTGGCGTTCGACGGTGCGGACGCGCTGGCGCGTGGCATCGGCCACGCCCAGACGCTGACCCCGTTCGGGGTGATGAAGGGCCTCGAGAAGGTCAAGGCCGTGCCGTCGTGCACCGGCGGCCCGGGCACGCGTATCTCGCTGGGCCAGTACAACCGACGTGCCTGGCACGGCGTCAACTACCTGGTGCTCCGCGAGATCAACGAAAACGCGAGCGCCACCCGACTTGTGGCTCGATTCCGCAGCTGAGAGAAAGTGAGACATCAACATGGGCAATGGACTTGATGGAAAAGTCGCCTTCATCACCGGCGCGGCGCGCGGCCAGGGCCGCTCGCATGCGGTGCGGTTCGCCGAGGAGGGCGCTGACATCATCGCCGTCGACCTCTGCGAGCAGATCGACAGCGTGACCTATCCGATGGCGACCCGCGAGGACCTCGACGAGACCGTCAATCTCGTCGAGAAGACCGGTCGCCGCATCGTCGCCGAGAAGGCCGACGTCCGCGACTTCGACCGGCTGAAAGCGGTTGTCGCACAGGGAGTCGACGAGTTCGGCCGGTTGGACTTCGTTTTGGCCAACGCGGGTATCATGCCAATCCTCGGTGACCAGTCACACCAGATATCGGCCTACCTCGACGCCGTGAACGTCATGCTGAACGGCGTGTACTTCGGCATCGAAGCCGCCCTGCCTGCGTTGTTGGACAACGCCGAGGGCGGGGCCATCGTGATCACCAGCTCGTCGGCCGGGCTCAAGGCCGGTGGCGTCCGGTTCAGCACCATGAGCCATGGCGGGGCAGGCTATGCCGCCGCCAAACACGGTGTCGTCGGCCTGATGCGTTACTATGCTAATGCACTGGCGGAGAAGAACATTCGGGTGAATTCGGTTCATCCAACTGGGGTGATGACTCCGATGGTCGTCAACGAACAATTCATGCAGTACGCCGCTGAACACCCCGAATTCGGCGAGACGATGCAGAACCTGTTGCCGAATGTTCCCGTCATCGAAGCCAGCGACATCACCGAAGCCATGGTCTACCTGTGCGGCACCTCCGGCCGCTACATCACCGGTATCACCCACTCGGTCGACGCGGGCCTCACAGTCAAGTGATGCGCGTCGGCATCACGTGCTGACCGAGGCCTTCCACTCCAGCGG
>NZ_JBAPPI010000405.1:0-1884 GCF_049280035.1 Mycobacterium sp.
CCCCGGCACCCACAGCGTGCCCTGCTCGGTCGGCACGAACCGCAGCGTCGGGTACCGCTCAAACACCCCCGCGAGGATCAGGTGTCCGAGCGTGCGCTGGGCCCACAGCGCCATCTCGGTGATCAGCACCGCGTTGGACGCCGGCTGGTCCATCGGCATCTCGGGGCTGCCGGCGCCCGCGTGCTGCACCACCGTCAGGTCCAGATCAGCGCACAGCGCCCAAAGCGGTTCGTAGCGGGTGTGGAAGAGCGGTGCGACCAGGGGATCACCCGGCGAGACTGGCGGCACGAGCACCCCCCCGAAGCAGTTCTGCTCGGCGCCCCAGCGAATTTCTTCCATCGCCAGCTCGAGATCGTTGGGAAAGATTTGAATCAACCCGCGCCGACGTGCCGGGGCCAGCGAACAGAAGTCGATCTGCCAGCGGTTGTGGGCCTGCACACCGGCCCAACGCTTCTCGAACTCGTCGCGAGTCCGCGGCAAGCTGATGGTGATATTGGGAGTGGTCGGAAAGAACGGTGGAACCGTGTTGGGCAGCAGCACCTCGGCGGCCACCCCATCGGCGTCCATGTCGGCAATCCGGAGGTCACTATCCCAGTTCCGGTTGGCGGTGGCGATGATCAGGTCATCGAACGGGCTGACGTAGGTCTTCGCCCAGGCATCGAACTCGTCCTGCAGGGCCGCGGGCAGATATGGCTTGTAGTCGCCGATATCGGCCCCCGCATGGGTGTCCGTCGAGATGACGACATACCGATCGATCGTGTCCCAGCTTGCGGCCATCGTGTCCTCCGACGTTGGTGCGTATCAAAACCAGCCTCCTCGGTTGACCCGAGCAGCGGCAAGACCTTATTCCAATGAGCGGGACAGCACGGCTGAAACATCGGCCCACGCCTGATCCCGCGCCTTGGTGCAGATGCCAAGCCCGGCCATTGTCATGAAGCCATGGATCGCACCCTCGTAGTCGCGGTGAATTGTCGGAACTCCCGCAGCGACAAGTGCTTTCGCGTAATTGCCGCCCTCCGAGCACAGCGGGTCACACCCGGCGGTGATCACCACCGCGGGCGGCAGGCCGGTCAGCCGGGCCCGCAGCGGCGAGGCGTAGGGATGGCTGCGGTCCGCGAGTCTCGGAACGTATTGATCCCAGTACCAGGCCATCGCGGCAGCGGTGTTGTAGTAGCCGACACCGAAGCGCTGGTAGGACGGCGTGCCGAAGTCGGCGGCGATCACCGGATACATCAGCACCTGGCCTGCAATTGCGGGCCAGTCGCGGTCGCGGGCCATTAGGGCGGTCACCGCGGCCAGGTTGCCGCCCGCGCTGTCACCGGCAACCAGCAGGAGGTCCGGGTCGGCGCCAAGCGCTCCGGCCTGTTGCGTCGCCCAGTCGGCGACGGCGTAGACATCCTCCGCTGCTGCCGGCCATGGCGATTCGGGTGCCAGCCGGTAGTCGACAGACACCACGACCGCGCCGATACCATTCGTCATCGCGCGGCATAGTTCGTCGTGGGAATTCAGATCGCAAAACACGAACCCGCCGCCATGCGCGAAGACGACGACGGGCACGGGACCGGACGTCGCAGAAGACACGGTCGGCCAATAGATCCGCAGGGCGATGTCGCCCACCGGGGAGGGCACGGTCCGGTCTACAACGGCACCGACCGGCGCGGGACGCGGCGGCGGCACTGCACGCTCGCGGATCACGGCGCGCAATTGCGGCCCGGTCATGGTCTCGACGCGCGGGAAGTATCTGTTGAGCGCCGGTAGCAGCCCAGCGATCTCGGCGTCGAGGTTCACGCGTACTTCAAGGTCCGGACCGGTGTCGGGCGCAGCGGGCGGGAATGCTGCAGGATCGGCTGCACGCGCATCTGCCCGCCGTCGTCGAAGTTGCGC
>NZ_JBAPPI010000406.1:0-12112 GCF_049280035.1 Mycobacterium sp.
CCGTATTGCCGCCGTCCGGGAAGCCGTCGGGATCGCCGCCTACCACAGTGGCGACTGGGCGCAGGCGCTCGCCGAATTGCGCGCGGCACGCAGGATGGGCAGCAAATCCCCGTTGCTCCCGCTGATCATCGACTGCGAACGCGGCCTGGGGCGACCAGAACGGGCGCTTGAGCTGGCCCGCGGGCCCGAGGCGGCCCAGCTCAGCGGCGAGGAAGCCGACGAATTGCGCATCGTCGCCGCCGGCGCCCGCGCGGACCTCGGTCAGCTCGAACAAGCCCTCACCGTCTTGTCCACACCGCAGCTGGACCCGGCGCGGAGAGGGGCGATCGCGGCCCGGCTGTTCTACGCCTATGCGGAGACACTGCTCGCGCTGGACCGGCGCGACGAGGCGCTGGAATGGTTCCTGCGCGCCGCAGCCGCCGACGTCGAGGGTGTGACCGATGCCGAAGACCGAGTGAGCGAGCTCGGCTGACGTGGGAACGCTTGCGCAGCAATATGATTGCCTACTTCTGGATCTGGATGGGACGGTATTCCACGGCCATGAGCTGACTGAGGGCGCGGCGGACTCGTTGGATAAGGTTCCCGGCCGCAAGCTCTTCGTCACCAACAACGCCTCGCGCAGTGCCGATCAGGTTGCCGACCACCTGCGCGACATTGGTCTGAAGGCGACGGCCGACGATGTGGTCACCAGCGCGCAAAGCGCCGCCCACGTGCTAGCCGGTCAACTGGCGCCCGAGTCCCGGGTGCTGGTGGTCGGCACCGATTCGCTGGCCGACGAAATCGCGGCGGTCGGACTACGGCCGGTACGCCTATTCCAAGACAAACCGCACGCCGTGGTCCAGGGTCACTCGACCGAAACCGGCTGGATCAACCTCGCCGAGGCGGCGTTGGCCATCCGGGCCGGAGCGCTGTGGGTAGCGGCCAACGTCGACGCCACCCTGCCCACCGAACGCGGTTTGCTGCCCGGCAACGGCTCCATGGTGGCCGCACTGAAAGCGGCAACCGATGCCGAGCCCCAGGTCGCGGGCAAGCCATCACCGACTTTGATGACAGATGCATTGGCGCGCGGCGACTTTCGCGCGCCGCTGGTAGTCGGCGACCGGCTAAACACCGACATCGCAGGCGCCAACGCCGCCGGGCTGCCCAGCTTGATGGTTCTCAGCGGCGTCAATTCCGCGCGGGATGCGGTGCACGCCGTGCGTGAACAACGCGCCACCTACATCGGCTACGACCTACGCTCGCTGCACCAGGATGCGGATGTGCTCGCGGTTGCTTCGCAACCCGCATGGCACGTCGAGACCGGGGACATGTCGGTGACGGTCAGCAGCGGACGCGAGGGTGAGGGGAGCGATGACCTGTCGGTCGTTCGTGCCGTCGCGAACGCCGTCTGGGCGAGCAACTGCGACGCACAAGCCGTCACCGTCAAAGCCGGCGACGACACCGCACACGACGCCCTGAAGCGGTGGTCCCTGGTGTGAATCCGATAGCGTTAAGACTGTAATGAGTACCCATCCTGATGAGATTCGCGCTCGGATCGACGCCGTGCTCGCCGAGCTACCTGATCTTGCCGACGTCGAGAACGTGCCCGCGGAAGCCGATCTCGAAGAGATAGCGCGCCGCCTGTCTGAAGCACACGACATGCTGGTGCAGGCGCTGGAGTCGGCGGAGAAGGGCTGAGTGCGCCGTGCCGCGGCGTAGCCGTGTTGACGCCGAGCTGGTTCGGCGCGGGCTGGCTCGATCTCGCCAGCAGGCCGCGGAGTTGATCGGCGCCGGAAAGGTCAGCATTGACGGCATGCCGGCAGTGAAGCCGGGCACCGCCGTCGCGGCGACTGCGGCGCTGCGCGTGGCCGACGACGGCGAGCGCGGCTGGGTGTCGCGGGGCGCGCACAAACTCATCGGTGCGCTCGACACGTTCGGGATCAGCGTCGCGGGTCGGCGCTGTCTGGATGCCGGCGCATCGACCGGTGGGTTCACTGAAGTGTTGCTCGATCGCGGCGCACGCGAAGTGGTCGCCGTTGATGTGGGTTATGGCCAGCTGGCCTGGTCGCTGAGGTCGGATCCTCGGGTGGTCGTCGTCGAGCGCACCAATGCGCGGGAGCTCACACCGGCGCTGATCGGCGGCCCGGTTGAAGCCGTCGTCGCTGACCTGTCGTTCATCTCGCTGACCACGGTGTTGCCCGCGCTGACTGGATGCGCGACGCACAACGCAGATATCGTTCCCATGGTGAAGCCGCAGTTCGAGGTGGGCAAAGGTCAGGTGGGTGCCGGCGGGGTGGTGCACGATCCCAAGCTGCGGGTGGGCTCGGTGCTTGCCGTCGCGCGGCACGCCGAAGAGCTGGGATGGCACACCGCCGGGGTCACCGCCAGCCCGCTACCGGGCCCGTCGGGCAACGTCGAATACTTTCTGTGGCTGCGCGCCGAGACCGATCGGGGTTTGTCTGCTGATGAATTGGAGAACGAGGTCCACGCAGCCGTCGAAGCGGGGCCGCAATGACGCGTGAGCGCACCGTCCTGCTGGTGGTTCACACCGGACGTGAGGAAGCTACCGAGACCGCGCGCCGAGTGCAGAAAGTATTGAGCGACAACGGGATTGGGCTTCGGGTGTTATCCGCGGAGGCGGTCGATCGAGGTTCGCTGCATTTGTCGCCGGATGATATGCGTGCGTTGGGTGTCGACATCGAGGTCATCGACCCCGACCCGGGCGCTGCGGACGAGTGCGAGCTGGTGATGGCACTCGGCGGCGACGGCACCTTCTTGCGGGCCGCGGAGCTGGCTCGCAACGCCGACATTCCGGTGCTGGGCGTCAATCTGGGCCGGATCGGCTTCCTGGCCGAAGCCGAGGCCGACGCTATCGACACCGTGCTCGAGCATGTCGTGGCCCGGAGCTACCGAATCGAAGACCGCTTGACGCTCGACATCGGGGTTCGGGTGAAGGGTGAGGTCATCAACCGCGGATGGGCGCTCAACGACGCCAGCCTGGAAAAGGGGCCGCGGCTGGGAGTGCTCGGAGTGGTCGTCGAAGTCGACGGCCGGCCGGTGTCGACCTTCGGCTGCGACGGCGTGTTGGTGTCGACCCCCACCGGATCCACGGCTTACGCATTCTCCGCCGGCGGGCCGATCCTGTGGCCAGATCTGGAAGCGCTCTTGGTGGTGCCCAACAACGCTCACGCGCTGTTCGCCCGGCCGATGGTCACCAGCCCGGACGCTGGCATCGCCATCGAAATCGAGGCCGACGGGCACGACGCAGTGGTGTTCTGCGACGGCCGGCGGGAAATGTTGGTACCGGCCGGTGGACGGTTGGAGGTGCGGCGCTGCGAGGTATCGGTGAAATGGGCGCGACTGGATAGTGCGCCGTTCACCGACCGCTTGGTCCGTAAGTTCCGCTTGCCGGTCACCGGCTGGCGCGGACGGTAACGGTGCTGCCTGGTGCTCAGTGAGATTCGCATCGAGGCGCTGGGCGCCATCAGCGTCGCCACGGCCGAGTTCGACCGGGGGCTGACGGTCCTGACCGGGGAAACCGGCACCGGTAAGACGATGGTGGTCACCGGTTTGCACTTGCTGGGCGGGGCTCGCGCCGACGTCAACCGGGTGCGCTCGGGCGCCGAGCGGGCCGTAGTCGAAGGCCGCTTCACCACTGCCGATCTCGACCCGAAAGCCGCTGCGCAGATCGACGAGATGCTGGACGCCTCGGGAGCCGAGCGTGATGAGGACGGCAGCATCATCGCGTTGCGCTCGGTCAGCCGCGAAGGTCCTTCGCGGGCCTACCTGGGCGGGCGCAGCGTGCCGGCCAAATCGTTGAGCGGTTTCACCACCGAGCTACTCACTCTGCACGGACAAAACGACCAGCTGCGGCTGATGCGACCCGACGAACAACGCGGCGCGCTGGACCGGTTCGCGGCCGTCGGTGCCCGGCTGGAGCGTTATCGCAAGCTGCGCGACGCGTGGCAGTCGGCGCGGCGTGACCTCGTCGACCGAAGCAACCGGGCCCGTGAATTGGCCCAGGAGGCCGACCGGCTGAAATTCGCCCTGCATGAGATCGACGCCGTCGACCCCGCACCTGGTGAGGATGACGCGCTGATCGACGACATCCGCCGGCTCTCGGAACTTGACGCGCTGCGCGAGGCTGCGGCCAGCGCACGTGCCGCCTTGTCCGGCGCGGCGGAGGAGGCCGACGTGATCGGCCAACCCGCATCAGCGGCCGACAGCGTGGCACGAGCGAAGACAGCGCTGGAGTCGACCGACGACGCCACGCTGCGTGGGTTGGCGGATCAGCTCAGCGAGGCGCTGACCGTGGTCGATGATGCCGCGCGTGAACTCGGCGACTACCTGAACGAATTACCCGCCGATGCCAGCACTTTGGACACCAAGTTGGCCCGGCAAGCCGAACTGCGCACGCTCACGCGCAAATACGCCGCCGACATCGACGGCGTGCTGAAATGGGCCCGCGAATCGCGCGATCGGCTGGCACATTTGGACGTCTCCGAAGAGGCGCTGGCCGGCCTGCAACGCCGCGTCGACGAACTTGCGACCGAATTAGCCTCCGCTGCAACAGAACTCAGCAAGACGCGTAGCCAGGCAGCCAAGCGACTGGCCAAGGAAGTCACTGGCGAGCTATCGGGCCTGGCGATGTCCGATGCCGAATTCACCATCACCGTCAGGAATATGCCGGCTGGTGACGATGACCCCGCCGCGCTGGCGCTGCCCTCAGGCGCGCAAGCCCACGCCGGCGGAGACGGTGTTGACCAGGTCGAGTTCGGCTTCACGGCGCATCGCAACACCACGGTGCTGCCGCTGTCGAAAAGCGCGTCCGGCGGCGAGCTGTCGCGGGTGATGCTGGCCCTGGAAGTGGTGCTGGCGACTTCTCCTTCCCGGATGGGTGGCACCACGATGGTTTTCGACGAGGTCGACGCCGGCGTGGGCGGCCGGGCGGCGGTGCAGATCGGGCGGCGACTGGCGCGGTTGGCGCGCAACCGCCAAGTCATCGTGGTCACACATCTGCCGCAGGTCGCGGCCTACGCCGATGTCCATCTCATGGTCGATAGCACGGGGAAAAACGGTGCCAGCGGAGTGCGGCGCCTGGACGGCGACGACCGGGTTGCCGAGTTGGCCAGGATGCTGGCCGGGCTCGGTGAGTCTGACACGGCGCGCGCCCATGCGCGGGAGCTGCTCGAGGCCGCAGACTGTGATCGGATTGCGACCTCGTGACGACATTCAATTGTGTGACAGATGTGACAAGATATAACTTCTGAGGCTGTTGTTACGGCGCGCCTCCCCGGTCGGGCTCACCTTCACCGACAGAATCGCCCCCATGAGTGTGACCACCAGGATGACTGCGCTTCTGTCTCGTACCGGTGGCTCGCGGCCAGGTGTCGTCGGCACTGCCCGAGTCGACCGCGACATCGACCGACTGCTGCGTCGGGTATGCCCCGGCGACATCGTGGTCCTCGATGTGCTCGACCTGGACCGGATCACCGCCGATGCGCTCGTCGACGCCGAGATCGCCGCCGTGGTCAACGCATCCCCGTCGGTGTCGGGTCGCTATCCCAACCTGGGTCCAGAAGTGCTGGTGGCCAACGGCGTCACGCTCATCGACGAGGCTGGGCCTGAGGTTTTCAAGAAGATCAGGGACGGCGCCAAGATCCGGTTATTCAACGGCGGGGTGTACTCCGGGGACCGCCGGTTGATCCGTGGCACCGAGCGCACCGACGAGGAAATCGCCGAACTGATGCAAGAGGCGAAGACTGGACTGGTCGCCCACCTGGAGGCGTTCGCGGGCAACACCATCGAGTTCATCCGAAGCGAAAGCCCGCTGTTGATCGACGGGATCGGCATCCCCGACGTCGACGTCGACCTACGTCGACGTCATGTCGTGGTGGTCGCCGACGAGGACCACGCCGCCGAAGACCTCAAGCGCCTCAAACCGTTCATCAAGGAGTACCAACCTGTTCTGATCGGAGTCGGCACCGGCGCAGAGGTCTTGCGCAAGGCGGGATATCGCCCGCAACTCATCGTCGGCGATCCGAATGAGCTCAGCACCGATGTGCTCAAGTGCGGCGCCCAGGTGGTGTTGCCCGCCGACGCCGACGGTCATGCATCGGGCCTGGAGCGCATCCAGGACCTCGGTGTCGGCGCGATGACGTTCCCTGCCGCGGGTTCGCCCACCGACCTGGCTCTGCTGCTGGCCGACCACCACGGCGCCGCCCTGCTGGTAACGGCCGGCCACAGCGCCAACATCGAGACGTTCTTCGACCGGTCGCGCCAGCAGAGCAACCCGTCGACCTTCCTCACCAGGCTGCGCGTGGGGGAGAAGGTGGTGGATGCCAAGGCGGTTGCCACCCTGTACCACAATCGAATTTCCGGCGGGGCGATCGCATTGTTGATCTTGACGATGTTGACCACGATCGTCGTTGCGCTGTGGGTGTCGCGCACCGACGCCCTGGTCCTGCACTGGGTCGTCGAGTACTGGAATCAGTTCTCTGCATGGATGCAACACTGGGCCCACTAGAACAGGAACCGACGTGATATCGCTACGCCAGCACGCTATATCGCTGGCCGCTGTGTTCCTGGCGCTGGCGGTCGGAGTCGTGCTTGGCTCGGGTTTCCTGTCGAACACCCTGCTGTCCGGATTGCGTGACGAATCCAAAGATTTGCACGGCCAGATCAACACGCTCAATGACCAGAAGAAGGCGTTGAGCGAAAAGATCAGCGCTGCAGACGCTTTCGATACCGAAATGGCAGGCCGGATGGTGCACGACGCGCTGAACGGCAAGTCGGTGGTTATTTTCCGCTCCCCGGATGCGAACAATGACGACGTCGATGCGGTGTCGAGGATCATCGGACAATCCGGCGGGGCTGTGACCGGCACGGTGTCGTTGACCCAGGAGTTCGTCGACGCCAACTCTGCGGAGAAGCTGCGGTCAGTCGTCAACTCATCGATTCTGCCGGCCGGCGCCCAGCTGAGCACCAAACTCGTCGACCAAGGCTCGCAGGCCGGCGACCTGCTTGGTATTGCGCTGATGATCAACCGGGACCCGGCCGTCCCGACCGTCGACGATGCGCAGCGCGATACCGTGCTGGCGGCGCTGCGTGACACCGGCTTTATCGGCTACGGGAACCAGCACATCGGCGCGGCGAATGCCGCGGCGATCATCACCGGCGGTGGCCTTGGCGACGACGCCGGAAATCAGGGTGTCAGCGTGGCCCGGTTCGCCGCAGCGCTCGCGCCGCACGGCTCGGGTGTGCTGCTTGCCGGGCGCAACGGCTCATCGGGTGGAACAGCGGCCGTCGCCGTGGCCCGCGCCGATGCCGCGGTGACGTCGGCAATCAGCACCGTCGACGACGTGAACGCCGAGTCCGGGCGGATCACCACCGTGCTGGGGATGGCCGACCTGGTCAACGGTGGCCGCACCGGTCAGTACGGCACCGGTCACGGCGCTACCGGCCTCACCATCGCGCGGTAGTCCGCCGGGCGTGTCAGCACCGAGGCGGCGGCGCTGATGTTAGGGTGGATTTCCGTGGGTCGGCAGGCCCAAACCCTGCGCCGTATTCACGGAGGTCGCTACATTGCGCAAGCATCCGCAGAGCGCCACTAAGCACCTCTTCGTCAGCGGTGGCGTCGTTTCTTCGCTGGGCAAGGGACTGACGGCCAGCAGCCTGGGGCAGCTGCTGACTGCGCGCGGGTTGCAGGTGACGATGCAAAAGCTCGACCCCTACCTCAACGTCGACCCCGGCACCATGAACCCGTTTCAGCACGGCGAGGTGTTCGTCACAGAGGACGGCGCCGAGACCGACCTCGATGTCGGCCACTACGAGCGCTTCCTTGACCGCGACCTGTCCGGTTCGGCGAATGTCACTACCGGACAGGTGTATTCGACAGTTATCGCCAAGGAACGCCGCGGCGAGTACCTCGGCGACACCGTCCAGGTGATCCCGCATATCACCGACGAGATCAAGAGCCGCATTCTGGCGATGGCCAAGCCGGACGCCGACGGAAACCGCCCGGACGTCGTCATCACCGAAATCGGCGGCACGGTAGGCGATATCGAGTCGCAGCCCTTTCTCGAGGCAGCCCGGCAAGTTCGTCATGATCTCGGCCGCGAGAACGTCTTCTTCCTGCATGTGTCGCTGATCCCGTATCTGGCGCCGTCGGGCGAATTGAAAACCAAGCCGACCCAGCACTCGGTGGCAGCGCTGCGCAGCATCGGTATCACGCCGGACGCGTTGATCCTGCGCTGCGACCGTGATGTTCCCGAGTCGCTGAAGGAGAAGATCGCGCTGATGTGTGACGTCGACATCGACGGCGTCATATCCACCCCTGACGCGCCGTCGATCTACGACATCCCGAAGGTACTGCATCGCGAGGAGCTTGACGCGTATGTGGTGCGCCGGCTCAACCTGCCGTTCCGCGACGTCGACTGGACCGAGTGGGATGACTTGCTGCGGCGCGTGCACGATCCACAAGAAACGGTCCGAATCGCGTTAGTCGGCAAGTACGTCGACCTGTCGGATGCCTATCTATCGGTCGTCGAGGCGCTGCGGGCGGCCGGCTTCAAACACCGGGCAAAGGTGGAGATCCGCTGGGTCGGTTCCGACGACTGCGAAACGCCAAGCGGCGCCGCTGCGCTGCTCGACGATGTCCACGGCGTGCTGATTCCTGGCGGGTTCGGCATCCGCGGAATCGAGGGCAAGATCGGTGCTATCCGATACGCACGGTCCATGGGTCTGCCGGTGTTGGGGTTGTGTCTTGGCTTGCAATGCATCGTGATCGAGGCGGCTCGTTCTGTCGGCCTGACCCAGGCCAATTCGGCGGAGTTCGATCCGGCGACACCGGACCCGGTGATCTCCACCATGGCCGATCAGCAGGAGATCGTCGCCGGCGAGGCCGATCTCGGCGGCACTATGCGGCTGGGGTCGTATCCCGCGGTGCTCGAGGCGGGTTCCATTGTGGCCCAGGCGTATCAGTCAACGCAGGTGTCGGAGCGGCATCGACATCGCTACGAGGTCAACAATGCCTACCGGGATCGGATCGCCGAAAGCGGCCTGAGGTTTTCCGGGACGTCTCCCGACGGCCACCTGGTGGAGTTCGTGGAATACCCGCCAGAGATGTATCCATTCATTGTCGGTACCCAAGCCCATCCCGAGTTGAAGAGTCGGCCGACTCGTCCGCACCCGTTGTTCGTCGGGTTCGTCGGGGCGGCCATCGACTACAAGGCGGCCGAGCGGCTTCCGGTGGAGATACCCGAGCAGCCATCGAACGGAAGTGAGCAACATGACGGGGTAGACCAGTCGTTGTCCGAGCCCGAACCTGTTGCCCGTGGCTGACCACATCTTCGAGACGATATCGTCCGAAACCCTGCATACCGGAAAGATTTTCGCACTTCGCAAGGACCAAGTCCGGATGCCCGGCGGCAAGCTCGTCACGCGGGAGATCGTCGAGCATTACGGTGCAGTGGCTGTCGTCGCGATGAACGACGAAGGCCGCATTCCGATGGTCTATCAGTATCGCCATCCCTTCGGTCGACGACTATGGGAGTTGCCCGCCGGACTGCTCGACGTCAACGGCGAAGCCCCGCATCTGACCGCCGCTCGGGAACTCCGCGAGGAGGCCGGCCTGCAGGCGCAGACGTGGCAGGTATTGGTCGATCTGGACTCCACACCCGGTTTCAGCGACGAATCCGTGCGGGTTTATCTGGCAACCGGTTTGACGCAGGTAGACCGACCCGAGGCGCATGACGAAGAAGCCGACATGACCTTGCAGTGGTACCCCATCGCCGAGGCGGTCCGCCGGGTGTTCAGCGGTGAGATCGTCAACTCCCTTGCGGTAGCAGGGATTTTGGCCGCATTCGCAGTCAGGGAAGGTTTTGCAAAACCGCGGCCGGTCGACACGCCGTGGGGGGACAAGTCGAAGGCGTTCGCCGCGCGGCAGGCCGCTAAGTGACCACGCTGGCGGCGCCGCTGGAGACCCAGCTACAGGGCTACCTCGATCATCTGACGATCGAACGAGGCGTGGCGGCCAATACCTTGAGCTCCTATCGCCGCGACCTGCGCCGTTACTTCGAGCACCTCACGCTGCGGGGCATCGATGACCTGGCCAAGGTCAGCGAGGGCGATGTCAGCGAATTCCTGGTGGCACTGCGGCGCGGCGATCCGGATTCCGGGGTCGTGCCGCTATCAGCGGTGTCGGCGGCACGGACGCTGATCGCGGTGCGCGGCCTGCACCGGTTCGCCACCGCCGAGGGCCTAGCCGAATTCGATGTGGCACAGGCCGTTAAGCCACCCACGCCCGGGCGACGGCTGCCGAAAAGCCTGAGCCTCGACCAGGTGCTCGCGCTGCTGGCCGGCGCCGGCGGCGACAGCCCGTCCGATGGCCCGTTGACGTTGCGCAACCGCGCGCTGCTCGAACTGCTCTACTCCACCGGCGCCCGCATCTCGGAAGCGGTCGGGCTCGATGTCGATGACATCGACACGCACGCTCGGTCGGTGCTGCTGCGCGGCAAAGGTGGCAAACAGCGGCTGGTCCCAATCGGACGGCCTGCGGTGCAAGCACTCGACGCCTATGTGGTGCGCGGGCGATCGGAGTTGGCGCGTCGCGGACGCGGGACGCCGGCCATCTTTCTCAATGCACGCGGTGGCCGGTTGTCGCGGCAAAGCGCGTGGCAAGTGCTGCAGGATGCCGCCGACCGCGCCGGGATCACCGCCGGGGTGTCCCCGCATACGCTGCGGCATTCATTTGCCACCCACCTGCTGGATGGCGGCGCTGATGTCCGGGTCGTTCAGGAACTGCTGGGACACGCCTCGGTGACGACGACGCAGATCTACACGATGGTCACCGTGCACGCGCTGCGCGAGGTCTGGGCCGAAGCCCATCCGCGAGCGCGGTAGGCGGCCGCTAGCCCAGATAGTCCGATTCCAACACCAGATCGGCGATCAGGCTCTGATACTCAAGGTGCGCTTTGTGTTCGGTGGTGCTCCATTGCTTGCCCTGCTGCTGACGCATGTATTCGCGGTACTTCGGCGCGCCGGGCACTCTGACGTTGTCGGCGACCACGATGGCCCCGGGATGCAGCCAGCCCCGTGCGAGGATGCTCTGCAGGTCCGCGAGGTAGGCGTCCTTGTCGTGGTCGAGAAATACGAAGTCGAGTGCGCCGGCGGTGAAGCCATGCTCGTCGCCCAGCCCATCGAGCGTGTGCCCGCCGTCGCCGATGGTGCCGACCACGCACGTGACCCGGTCGGCGACGCCGGCGTGCGCCCAGATCTGGCGGGCGTTGACGGCGTTGGCTTCGGCCAGCTCGACGGAGTACACCTTGGCGGCGGGGGCGGCCCCGGCGATGCGCAGCGCGCCGTAGCCGCAATAGGTGCCGAGCTCGAGCGCCAGCTTCGGGTCGGCGCGCCGGACGGCCGCGTCGAGCAGCGCGCCTTTCTCGTCGCCGACGTTGATCAGCATCGACTTCTCGTAGGCGAACCGGTCGATGGTTGCCAACACGTCGTCGATGTCGCCCGCGCGAGCGTGCTTGAGCACGTATTCGACTGCGGCGGCTTCCCGCCCGTCGCCGATCTGGCCCGTTGTCGTGATGTTGCGGACCCCCGTCGCCATTCGCCACATCGACCATCGCAGGAAGGGAATGCGCTGCTTCAGACTCATGAGCGCCACACTATCGCTGCGGCGACGGAGGTTGGGAAGTGAGAAAGCCGGGCAATCGAGCGGAGCCGGCCCAAATTGGCTGGTTAGGTTGTTGCGGGTCGCCCGGCGCGCGCGCCTTTACCCGTTAGACTCTCCTGCGATGTCCGCCATTTCCCAAACGCCGCGCATGCCGGGTCGGTCTGCGCAGCCGCGGCCGGAAATGACGCGCTCGTGACTGACGACGCCGACAGCGGCACCGGAGTCGGCCTGACCGGACGTCCACCACGGAAGATCCCCGAACCTAAGCCGCGCACGTCGCACGGCCCGGCCAAGGTCATCGCGATGTGCAATCAGAAAGGTGGCGTCGGCAAAACCACGTCGACGATCAATCTGGGCGCCGCACTCGCCGAATACGGCCGTCGCGTGTTGCTGGTCGATCTGGATCCGCAGGGAGCGCTGTCCGCCGGCCTGGGTGTGCCGCACTACGAGCTG
>NZ_JBAPPI010000407.1:0-2480 GCF_049280035.1 Mycobacterium sp.
TCGCGGGCTACCAGCACTCCCCCGGCGGCGACCCCGACGATCCCGGCCAGCCCGAGCAACTTCCAAATGGTGCGCATCAGCACAGGTTATTCGCGAGTGCGTCCGTCGATGCCGGATATGTGCATAAGGTGCGGTGGTGGAAACACATACGGTGCACCTGGACCGCGCGCTAAGCGAAACCCGGACCGGCGATGTCTGGCTGTTCCGTGGGCGCTCCGGACCCGACCGCGCGATCCAGACCTTGTCGAACAGCCCGGTCAACCATGTCGGCATGACGGTGGCGATCGAGGATCTGCCGCCGTTGATGTGGCATGCCGAACTTGGCGACAAGCTGACCGATGTCTGGACCGGCAGCAACCACCGCGGTGTGCAACTCAACGACGCCCGGCAAGCAGTCGAGCGGTGGCTGCAGCGCTATGGACAGCGCTGCTGGTTGCGCCAGCTGACCCCGGATACCACCCGCGAGCAGGACAATCGACTGCTGCGTGTCGTCGCTCGGATGGACGGCACCCCGTTTCCGACTACGACCCGGCTCACCTTGCGGTGGCTGCGCGGTCAACTGCCGACCAGATACGACTGGGTACGTGGAATTCCGGTCTTGGACAACAAGGTTCGCGAATCAACGCGACGACGCAGGGCGGAACAGCGACAGGGCCGCTTTGAGTCCGCCTACTGCGCGGAAACGGTGGCGGTCACCTACGAAGAGATGGGGCTGATCGAAACCGAGAAGCATTCCAACTGGTTTGACCCGGGCCGGTTTTGGAGCGGTGATGACCTTCCGCTAGCGGCGCCGTACCGCCTGGGCAGCGAAATCGCGGTCGTCGCAGACTAATTCGCGGTCAGTCACCGCATAGGTTGTTTTGCGCCGCAGTCGCCATGTCCAGCAAGTTCTGATATGACGCGTTGGGGTAAGTCCAATGCTTGGCGACGTAGTCAGGCGAATGCCCGGCGTCCAATTGCTCGCACATCGCGTGGCCGCTGCCCAGTAGATACTCCCCCGTCGGCGCGGTCACCAGGTATCCATGGTGGCTCAACTCATCCAGGTAACCGGCCTCGTCGGCGTCGGCTATCCCGGCGCTTAACAGGGCCACGACGATGGCCGCCGCCGTACCACACAGAACCCGCAAACATCGGGTCTTGCGCCCCCCACGGGTTCGCGCGCGTCTGCTCATTGTTTTCCTCCCGATTGGGCCGATGCTACGACCAAACCGAGGAGTTGGCAGATCAACGCCCAAATGACCTACTGCTGGTCCTCAAGAAGGTGCGCGTAGGGGTCGCTGTCGGAACCAACGGTCTCCGGCATCGGATAGTAGGTCTTGATGAGCAGATTCCCGTCGTCGTCCCAAGCGAACGTTTCAATGCTGTAAGCCATTTGGACGTTCGGCTCGGTGCCGAACTGATTCTCACAGACCCAGGCCATCTCGTTGCCGTTCACTTGCACGGTGATCATTCTGATCTTGAGGATGGACTGGAACATGTCAAACGCGTCCGAGGTCGCGGTGTCGAAGCCGTGCTTCTCCTCGGTACCGACCGGGTCGAACATGCGGACCTCACCGGGGCAGATCGTGCGCCACGACGCCACCCACTCCTCTTTCTTACCGGCGTTCCACAGCTCGGCATGCTTCGTCGCATGCGCTAACCGAGCTTGCCGACTCGGCACTTCAGTCATGGCTCAATGGAACCATGGGGACCGTTGGCAAACTCATTGACGTCCGTCATTGACGGGTGGCAATGAAATTTTGTAGGGTGGCAACGTGCCTTCACCACCGTCGACCGCAGAACCTGTTTTGCAGGTTGTCGGGGTGCGGGAGGCGCAGCGGCTGCAGACCCGGGCGCGGGTCTTCGACGCCGCGGTGGCCGAGTTCGACCGGTCTGGATTGGCGGGTGCCGACGTCGCGGCGATCGCAGCGACGGCGGGGGTGGCGCGCGGCACGTTCTACTTCCATTTCCCGACCAAGGAGCATGTGCTGGTCGAGTTGGAGCGGGCCGAGGAAGCCGAGATCGTGGCAACGCTGGACACCCGAACCGCCGCGTCCGATGACCTGTTGTCACTACTCACACTGCTCGTTCGCCAGGTGGTGGGCGCCGAAGAGCGCTTGGGCCCAGTGGTTTTCAGAGACATGCTGGGCCTGCACTTCTCCGCGACCCGGCCCGTCGAAGATGAGCTGGGTGAGCATCCGCTGGCCGGGTTCGTCATCGCCGCGATCGCCGACGCGCAGGCTGCCGGACGGGTGTCTCGGGATGCCGATCCGGGCGAGCTCGGGGTGATTTTCCTGACCGGGCTGTTCGCACTGCTGGCCACCGGTGCGACCGCAGCACTGGATCGCTATGTGCTGACGATTGTTCAAGGAATGGAGGATTCTCAATGACGTTGTCAAGCCGCCGCGGCGTTAGGTGTGGTGGGTTGATAGGTGGTGTGGTCGCGCAGCATGGCCCACAAGACGTTGAGGCGGCGGCGGGCCAGGGCCAAGACGGCTTGG
>NZ_JBAPPI010000408.1:0-13440 GCF_049280035.1 Mycobacterium sp.
GGACCGGCGCGACGCCGCTGATCGCAGCGCCCAGCCGCTCGCCGCCGGACGCCACGACTACCTCGGGCCGATCCCGCTCGACCGCCCGGACCACGGCCCGGGCCACTTCCTGCGGGGAGCTCGTACCGGCATACCACGGCAGGGTGATTCCGGTCCGGGCGAACATGCCCGCTTCGCGGACCCCCGCAGGAAAGACCGTCGAGACGCCGATGCCCGTTCCGTGCAGCTCCTGTCGCAGCGCCAGCCCGAGCCCGCGTAGCCCCCATTTCGTGGCCGTATAGACACTGCTGTTGATGGGTGTCGCGACAAGTCCGGCCACCGACCCGATGAAGACGATGTGACCCGCTCCGCGCTCTTTCATCGGGGCCAGGGCAGCACGCGCAAGTGCCGCGGGCGCAAGGAGATTGATTCGCATCGCTTCCTCGATCGCCTCATCGCTGGCATCCGCCAGGTCCTGCGGGACATCAACGCCGGCGCAGGCCACGAGAATATCCACGGGGTCGGCGTGGTCCAGCAGCTCGCGCACCTCGGTCAGGTTGGTCAAGTCGGCGGCAAAGGCCTGCGCCGGCGGACCCAGCTCGGTGACCAGGCGCTCGAGCTCCGCTGTGCGTCGGCCGGTGACCGTGAGAGCACAACCCCGCGCGGCCAATTCACGAGCGATCGCGCCCCCGATGCCTCCGGTGGCGCCGGTAAGCAGAACGCCTCGGCATTCGAGTCGCATGGGCATCAGAAGCGGTAGGTGGCGCAGCCGATCTGGACGCCTGAGCCGACAGTGACGATCAGCCCGATGTCGCCCGGCCGCACCAGGTTGTTTCGCCGGGCATGCTGCAGCCCGTACGGTAGAGACGACGAGAATGGGTCGGCTTCGGCTGCGATATCGACGAATCGCGAGCTCGGGATGTTAAGGCGCGCAGCAAGTTCGGTGCGGTCCGCGTCGGACAGCTGTGGGGGGAACACGGCAGCGATCTCGGAGCAGTCAAGCTCCTCTAGTTTCAGCAGCTCCTCGACGGCGGCGGGGATGCAGTCCAGGTGGCGGGTTGCCAGGTTCGGATCGCCGTCGATCTGCAGCCAGGTTTGCCCATCTCGCTGCTGGAAATATGTTGTGAGCGCCTCGCTGTATTCCGGGTGGTGGTGAAAGACGAACCGGCCGAAGCCGTCTGCGTCGCCGGCCCTGCTCAGAATGACAGCCGAGCCCGTTTCGCTGAGCCCGTACAGTGGGTGGTCGCTGTCGACGCTGTTGTTTTCGATTTCGGAAGCCACGACCATTACGTGTTCGGCCTTGCCGGCGCCGATCATCTGGACGCCGATCTGACATGCATTGAGGAATCCGACCGCGCCATTGAGCACGTCGAAGGCGAAAGTTTTTGGCTCGTCCGGAGATTCAATGTCGTCGTTGATCCCGAGCTCGCCGGCGACAAGTGCCGCGATGGCTGGCTCGGCTATGAAGTCGTCCCGGTACACCCCGGCGTAGAGGATCAGATCGAGTGCAGCCGGATCGACCGTGCTGTTGTCCAGGCACGCTGTCGCAGCCTGCACCGCAAGGCGGACCGCATCCCGAGGCGCGGACTCAACGACGGGGGCGGTGCCGACCCCGTCGATTCGCACGCCGGGCATCGCCGCTGGCTCAGCCGGTGGCCGGCTGGTCGAGAGGCTGTGGCCGCGTTGGCCGTTGGGTGCCCTGCGCATCCGATCCGGAAGGTCGTCGAACGTGTACAGCGCGGTGCCCACCGTCGTTCCCGAACCGCTGATGCCGAAGACTACGTTGTCGCCGGACTTAATTCGGTTGGCCCGGATCTGATCGCTTAGGGCTACGAAATGTGTTGTGCTGGCGGTGTTACCCCTCTCCGTCAAATTGTTGATCACATTGCCCGAGTGGGCGGCGGCATGTCCGAACATCCGGTTCACCGCGAAGACGGCGTCGTTGATCGACGCTTCCGACGTCTGGTGCATGAGAATGTGATCGCAAAGGTCCGGTCGCCATCCGTGTCGTTGCATCACGGCGGCGACGTACGGCACAGTGCGTTTGACCGCGGTAGCGGTTGCGGCGATGGAGTCGACAGTCATGATCGCGCCGCCGTGCGGGCCATCGCTCGCCTTGGCCACGCACACGGTGCTGTAGCGACTGAGCGTCGCCATATCGATGTCGTGAAAGCCGACACGGCCGTTGGGGCCTCGCTCCAAAAGCACCGCGGCGCCGACGTCGCCGACGGTCAAGCAGGCGAGTCGCGGATCCATCGGCCCTTCGATTTCTTTCTGCGCAGTCTCGGCGATATGACTGATGTATTCGCCGCTGACCACCATGGCGCGCTGGACCAGTCCGGTCTGCAGGAACGCGTCGGCGACGGCGACGCCGGTGAACATCCCCGCACATGCGTTGGAGATGTCAAAAGCGATCGCATCGGTAAGCCCGCATTGCTCCCGCAACCGCGCCGCGGTGCTGGGCTCGTACATGACCTGCCCCGGTCCGTCGTAGCGGGAGATGTTGCAGCAGATGACCAGATCGACTTCCTCGGGCGCATAGGTCGACCGCGCCAGGCATTCGGCTACCGCGTTTCGGGCCAGGTCGATCGAGAACTCGCCGGGCCCAACGACACGCCTACTCTTGATTCCGGTCAGACGCTCCAAGGGTATGCCGATCTCGTTGACGCATCCGGCGAGGACGGTTTCCGTTGAAACCACCTGCGCGGGCAGGTATGTGCCGATGCTTTCGATCACCGTGTTTTGCGTCTGTTGGCCGGTCGCGCGCGCCGGTATCGCAGGATCCGGTGCGGGCAGGCCCTCCTCGGCCCTGCCCGTGCTGACGATCTCGCTGCCGTTTAGATGTTGCACGGCCCCGTCAAGGTCTGGCCCGTCCTCGGCGGTCCGGCCATATTCGGCGGCCAGCTCGGCGATCGTGCCGAATAAGAACACCGACTCCGGCCGCAGCGGTAGGCCGGCCGTCTTGGCCCGCACCGCGACCTCCAGGCTGTGGGTCGACGACCCTCCGAGAGCGAAGAAGTCGTCGTGCACGCCAATCCGTTCCCGATCGAGCACGTCACGCCAGATCTCACTGAGGATCTTCTCGGCGGGCGTACGTGCAGCGACGAACGCCTTCTTTTGCACCGGGGCTGCCTCTCCCGCGGCCGCGAGGGCCCGGCGGTCCACCTTTCCGCTCGACGTGTGTGGCAGTGCCTCCGCCACCGAGAAGACGGCCGGCACCATCGCCGTGGGGATCCAGTCGAGGAGGAATCGGCGCAGCTCAGCCGTGGTCGGGGCGGGCTGGCTCGCCGCCACGATGTGGGCGACCAGCCGGGTGTTGCCGCGGCCGTCGTCTCCCGCCACCACTGCGCTCTCCCGAACCCCGGGGTGTTTGCCCAGCGCGGCCTCCACCTCGCCCGGCTCGACCCGCACACCGCGGATCTGCACCTGGTCATCGAGGCGTCCGAGGTACTCGATGTTGCCGTCGGGCAGATACCGCGCCAGGTCGCCGGTGCGGTAGAGCAGCTGGCCGGGATCGTCAGCGAACGGATCGTCGACGACGCTGGCGGCCGTCGCGTCGGGCCGGTTGAGGTAGCCGCGGCCCACCGCGACGCCGCCGATAAACAGCTCGCCCGGCACACCCACCGGTACCGGCTGGAGATGGGCGTCCAACAGGTGAATGCGGGCGTTGGCGATCGGTCGTCCGATTGGGACGGTGCGGCTGTTTGCACCGCGTTGGCAGCGGAACCCGCTGACGGTGACCGCGGTCTCGGCGGGGCCGTACTCGTTCCACAGCTCGGCATCCAGCATGGCCAGGAATTGCTGAGCGAGCTCGTCGGAGAGCGGTTCGCCGCCGCACGTTACCGTGCGCAGTGCGACGCAGTTCCTAACTTCCGGCTCGGCGAGGAAAGCCCGCAGCGTCGATGGCGTGAAATGCACCGCGGTGATGGACTGCTCGATCACGGTCCGGACGAGGTAGGCGGGGTCTTTGTGACCGTCGGGTTGCGCGATGACCAGCTGTGCGCCGACGGTCAACGGCCAGAAGATCTCCGCCACTGAGGCGTCGAAGGTCATCGGCGTGTGGTGCAGCACCCGGTCGTCGGAAGTGAGCTGGTAGGTCGCCTGCATCCACAGCAGCAAGTTGCGGACTGCGCCGTGGGTGTTGAGCGCCCCCTTGGGCACGCCGGTGGAGCCAGAGGTATGGCAGACATAGGCGAGGCTGTCCGAGGTTGTAGTGGCGACGGCGGCAGCGGTGTCAGCGGTGTCCTCTGGCACCGGATGCTCTGGGGAGTCAAGGCACAGTTGGTGGCCGCTGAAGTCCGGCAGGCGCTCAAGGTGCCGGCGGTGCGTGACGCAGACCGGCGCGTCCGGCGCGTTGCTCATGATGGCCGCAGTGCGGTTGATGGCTTGCGCCGGATCCACCGGCATGAAAGCGCCACCCGCCTTGAGCACGCCCAGCAGTGCGATGACCAGGTCGGCCGAGCGGTCCAGCACGACCGGAACGATGCTGTCCGGTCCGACCCCGAGGTGCTGGAGCTGATGTGCCAGCGCATCCGCGCGCCGGTCAAGATCGGCGTAGGTCAGCTCGTCGTCGCCCAACGATATGGCGATCGCGTGCGGGCTGCGTCGCGCCGTTGCCGCCACCATCTCGTGCAAGCAGTCGGGGGCGCTGAAATCGGGGTAGCCGACGCGGGTGTCGTTCCACGCCAGCTGCGCGCGGCGCTCGGTTTCGGTGAGCAGCCGCAGCTCCGACAAGCGCGTTTCGGGATCGGCGACGATGCCATCGAGCAGCGTGGTGAAGTGCCCGGCCATCCGCTCGATCGTCGCGTCATCGAAGAGGTCCGTGTTGTATTGCAACTGGCAGATGAACTGCCCGTCGGTGTCACCCACCTGCATCATCAAGTCTATGGGCGCGCCGCCCTGGCCGATGTGAACGGTCATCAGGTCAAGCGCCGCTCGATCCGGGATCCCACCCCTACTGTCCCGGAATCGACGTGTCTGTTCCCAGGCGAACGAGACCTGGAAGAGCGGCGTATGGCTGAGGTCACGGGCCGGGCTAAGCCGCTCGACGAGCAGCGCGAAGGGGTAATCCTGGTGCGCGAGCGCGCCCAGAACGGTCTCCTTGACGCGGCCCAGCAACGACGTGAACGTCGGGTCGCCTTGCAGGTCGGGGCGCAGAACCACCGGGTTGGCAACGTACCCGACCAGACTGTCCAGCCCCGCCTGATCGCGGCATCCGAAGGGTGAGCCGATGAGCAGGTCGTCTTGGCCACTGTAGCGATGCAGCAACGTGGCGTACGCCGCGAACAGCGTCATGTACGGCGTGACGCGAGCGCGCCGGCCTACCTCCCTGAGCCCGTTGGCCAGCCGACTGTCCAGGGTGAAGCGATGTACGGCGCCGCGGTAGGTCTGAACCGCTGCGCGTGGCCGGTCGACGGGTAACCGGAGGTTCGGGGGCAGCTCGCCGGCCAGCTGGTCACGCCAGTACTGCCACAGGCGCTCGCCTTCGGCTCCCGCCAGCATCCGTGCCTGCCGGTCCGCGTAGTCGACGTAGCGCTCTGGGCAGATCGAGGGCGGCTCTGCACCGTGTTCTGCGGCGTAAAGCTGGCGGAGCTCGTCGAGGATGACGTCGATGGACCAGAAGTCGACGGCGATGTGGTGCACCGCCAAGACCAGGACATACTCGTCGGCTGCGGGCTGTAGCAACGTCAGCCGAAATACCGGGCCGGCCTGCAGATCGAATGGGCGATTGGCCTCGCGACGTATCCAGTTGTGAAGCTCGTCGGGGTGCACGTCACGTCGGTCGATATGCACGGGCCACTCTGTATGGACGAGTTGAACCGGCTGGCCGTCGTGTACGGCATACGTCGTGCGCAGTGTTGCGTGCCGCTCGACGACCGCCTGGGCGGCGCGTTCCAGCGCCGACACGTCGACATCGCCACTCATCCGCCCGGCGTAACTGATGGTGTACGCGGGACTGCCGGGTGCGAGTTGGTAGAGAAACCACAGCGACTGCTGTCCGTAGGACAGTGCATGCCCCGGCCGGTCCTCGAGCTCCTCGGGCAACCGGGCACGCGTTGCATTGGTGTCGGCTGCCACGGTCTGATCAGGCTGCGCTGGACCGTCGCCCGAAATTCGGTCGCCGAGCCAGTCGGCGAGGCCGGCGATGCTTGATCCATCCAGCAACTGGACGACCGACACAGCGATGCCCAAGTCGCGCTCAATCTGGGTGCGCAGCTCGACCGCGATGAGCGAGTCGATCTCCAGGTGGTTGAGGGGCACTTCAATGTCGAGACTCGACGGCGTCATTCCGAACTTGCCGGCAACCTGATCGCGCAGGTACGACTCGAGCAACCGTTGGCGCTGCTGCCTGTCCGCCCGGCGCGCAGCGACGTCAAGGCTCGCTTCGTGTCCATTCGCGTTCGCGTCGCCGGCGGCCAGCTTGCCCACCGCTGCCCGCATCAGGTCGCCGATCAGCGGCGGGGTCAGACCGTGGCGCAATTCGGAGCCGAGCAGGCGCCGCGCCGTGCCGAAGGCGCGCGTGGCCCCGGCTATGACCGGCTTGAGGAGAGTGGCGGCCGGCAGGACCGCAGACCCATTCACCCGGTGGTCCGTCGGCGCGCCGTTGGTAGCGATGGGGTCCAGCCAGAAACGCTCGCGTTGCCACGGGTAGGTGGGCGCCGCCACGCATCGAGCGTCCGATGGATGTAGCTGCTCCCACGCAACCGACTGGCCGCGGGTGTACAAAGCGCCGAGGGATGCCAGCATGGCGGAGCGTTCCTGCTCGTCGCGGCGCATTGACGGCAGCAGGGTGCAGGCGCGACCCAGGTCCTCCGCGTCCTCGCGGACGGCGCTCAACAGGATGGGATGCGGACTGACCTCCAAGAACGTGTCACGGCCGAGGTCCAGCAGTCGCCGCACCGCCGCCGAGAAGCGCACCGGCGAGCAGAGGTTCTCCACCCAGTAGTCCGCGTCGAGGGCGCCGTCGGCCACCAGATCGCCCGTCACGGTGGAGTACATCGGTATCGCCGCTGGCGCAGGCCGGATTCCGGCCAGCACGTCTTTCAGATCGTGGCGCAGCGCATCCATCTGTGGGCTGTGGGAGGCCACATCAACATCCACCCACCGGCAAAATCGGCCACGCTCCTCCAGGGTCGCCACCAGATCCGCCAAGACCGCCGGATCACCGGAGAGCACCGTCGATCGATGGCTGTTGCTGGCCGCGATCGCGACCCGACTCTGGTGGCCGGCGATGAGGTCCCACGCCTCTGCGATGGAGAGCTCTGCTGCCACCATGGCCCCGCTGCCAATCGTCCGCCGCAGCAGCCCGGCCCGCCCGCAAATCACCCGTGCAGCGTCTTCCAGGCTGAGGACACCGGCGACGTGTGCTGCCGCCACCTCACCGAGGCTGTGGCCCACTACGGCCTCGGGCTCGACGCCCCACGACCGCCACAGCGCGGCCAGCGCGACCTGGACCGCGAAGATCGCGGGCTGGATCATGCCGATATCGGTCAGTGGGGAATCGGTTTGGTCGCTGAGAAGTTCTGCGACTATGGATCCCTCCGGGGCTCCGTCCAGGTATGGGCGCATAGCGCGGTCGCACCTGGCCAGTGCGTCCCGGAACACCGGCTCCTCCGCGTGCAACCGCTGCCCCATGCGGTACCACTGCGACCCCTGACCTGAGAAGAGGAAGACCACACCAGGTCGCTGGGGGCGGCAACGTCCAGCGGACAGTCTGCGGCGGGTCGCTCCCTGTCGGTAGGCGGCGAGCGACTCGGACAGCTCGGCACCCGTGTCGCCGACCACCGCCAACCGATGGTCGTGGTGGCCGCGACGCGCGCCGGCTGTGTAGCAGAGGTCGGCAACCGGCGCGCCCGCTGCGAGGGCCAGCTCATACCGGCCCGCCAGCGCGGCCAGCGCCTCGGGGGACCGGGCGGACAGCGACAGCAGCTCCGCGCGATCCTCCGCCGTGTGGTCTGTCGGTTGTGTAGCCCGGACCTGCGGAGCCTCGGTCATAACGATGTGCGCGTTGGCGCCGCCGAAGCCGAACGAGCTGACTCCAGCAGCTGCCCGGGTCCCGTTCTCGGGCCACGGTGTGAGGGTCTGCGCGACGTGAAGCGGCAGGCTGTCGAACGGGATGAGCGGATTGGGTTCCGCGAAGTTCAGGCTCGGCGGGATTTCCCGGTGGCGAAGCGCCAGCGCCACTTTGATGAGCCCGGCTACTCCGGCAGCAGCCTCAAGGTGGCCAATGTTGGTCTTGACCGAGCCGACCATGCACCGGCTGCCGGGCGCCCGGCCCTCCGCCACGATCGTGCCCAGGGCCTGCGCCTCGATCGCGTCGCCCAACGACGTGCCCGTGCCGTGCGCCTCGACGTAGTCGACCGCACCGGGCGACAGATCCGCGCGACGGTAGGCCTCGGCCAGCACGGCTTCCTGCGAGCCCCGGCTGGGTGCCATTAACCCGTTGGTCCGACCGTCTTGATTGGTGGCGCTGCCACGGATCACTGCGTAGATCGGGTCGGCATCGGCCAGCGCGCGACTCAATGGCTTGAGCACGACGATGCCCGCGCCTTCGCCGCGTACGTATCCGTCCGCCCGGGCGTCGAACGTCTTGCAGCGGCCGTCCGCTGCCATCACACCAGCGTTGCTGAAGTTGATACCGAGCGCCGGCGACAGGATGACGTTTGCGCCGCCGACGAGGGCGAGCGTGCACTCGCCGTCGCGCAGGCTGCGGCATGCCAGGTGGACCGCGACCAACGACGACGAACAGGCGGTGTCGATCGCCATGCTCGGCCCGCGGAAATCGTAAAAGTAGGAGAGCCGGTTGGCGGCGATGCTCAGCGCGCTCCCGGTACCGGTGTAGGCATCGATGTGGTCAGGGTGGCCGAGCTGGAAATGTCCGTAGTCATAGGTGGAAACGCCGATGAATGCGCCGGTGCGGCTGCCGGCAAGCCGCTCCGGCACCTGCCCGGCGTCTTCCAGCGCCTCCCATGCCACCTCCAGCAGCAGGCGTTGCTGCGGATCCATTCGCGCCGCCTCGCGCGGCGAGATGCCGAAAAACTGGGGGTCGAACTGGTCGACCTGATCGAGGAACCCGCCCCAGCGAGTGGTCGCGGGCCCTGAGGCGTCCACATTCCAGCGGTCCGACGGTATCTCGGCGACGGCGTCCACGCCGTCGCGGAGCAGCCGCCAAAAAGCCGCGGGCCCATCGGCGCCCGGAAACCGGCAGCCGATGCCGATAATCGCGATCGGCTCGTCCGCCGCTGCGAGCCGCCCACCACCGTCGATCTCGGCCGTTGCGACGGGGCGTTCGTCGGCGGGTCCGTCCCCGGCCAGCTGTCTGGACAGCAGGTCGATCGTGGGGTATTCGTACGCGACCGTGGGCGAGAGCTCGCGGTGAAGCCAGGTTTCCAGCGCGGCGGTTAGCTGGATGGCGCGAACCGAGTCAAGACCGTAGTGGGCGAACGATAACGATGTGTCGATCTCCGCTGGTGATAGGCCGAGCTCCTGAGACAGCCGGGAGACGAACCAGTCCGCGATCTCCTCCGCGCCGCGTCCTTCGCCGACGGGTGCCTGATCGGCAGTCGGTGCGGCTGGGCGGGAATCACGTCGAGACGGTGCGTGCCACTCGGCCAACATGTCGAGGTCGCCGTCGAGAAAGCGCTGCCGGCAGCTGCTCCGCCGGATCTTTCCGCTCGACGTTGTCGGGATCCGTAACGGCTCCAACAGCACCACGGCGTCCGGCTGGATCTCGTGGTGCTCGGTGATCGCGGTGCGGATCGCGTCGATTACCTCGCTGATGTCGACGTCAGCGATCCGATCGCGGTCGACCTCCTGCGCGACGATGAGCGGTTCGGAGCCACCCGACTGCGGCGTGCCCGAGAAGGCTGCCCCCCGACCGGGTAGCAGCGCCGGATGGCTGCCCTGCGCCGTCCTCTCGATGTCTTCGGGGTAGTAATTGCGGCCGCGGATCACGACGAGATCTTTCAGCCGGCCTGTGAGGAACAGCTCGCCGTCCATCTGGAAGCCCAGGTCACCAGTACGCAGGAACGGGCCTTTCCCGGTAGCTGTCCCGGTGCTTGCTAGGAACGCCGAGAAAGTCTCCTCCGTTTCGGCGGGCCTGCCCAAATAGCCTTGGGCGATGCTCCCGCCGGCGAGCCAGATCTCCCCAACCGCGCTGTTCGCAGATGGCCGCCGGGTCGCCGGATCCACGATGACGATCTCGTGGCCGCGCTGAGCGCGGCCGCAGCCGACGAACGACGTGGCGGCCGGGTGCTCTGGCGTGACGGTCACGACATGCTGTTCGCGTAGTGCGACGCCGTCGAGGTGTCGCACCACCGGCACGGCCCAATCCGATCTACCGGAAACCAGCAGGGTGGACTCGGCCATCCCATATACCGGGTTGAACGCCTCCGGCCGGAAACCGGCCGGGCCGAAGGCATCGGCGAACCGCTGCAGGGTGGCGGCCCGCACCGGCTCCGCACCACACATGGCCGTCGTCCAGGTGGACAGATCGAGCGCTGCGCGTTCCTCCGCACTGCTGCGTTCGACACAGAGCTCGTAAGCAAAGTTCGGCGCCGTGGTGATCGTGCCGCGGTCCCGGGAAATCGCTTCCAGCCAGCGCATTGGGCGCTCAATAAACGCCTCCGGCGGCATAAGGAAGGAAGTGCAGCCGACGTAAAGTCCTTCGAGGACACCGCCGATGAGACCCATGTCGTGATGGAGCGGCAGCCAGAACACGCCGACCGCGTTGTCGTCTCCGCGTCCCCACGCCTGACGGATTGCATCCAAGTTGTGGAGCAGGTTACGGTGCGTCACCACAACGCCCTTCGGCGAACTCGTTGAACCCGACGTGTACTGCACAAAGGCGGTTGTGTTCGCGTCGACGTCTGGCGCGACCCACTCCGCGGCGCCGTCCGGCGTGATGGCGTCCACGGCGCACCACTGCAGGGAATTCCCGTCGGCCAAGTCGTCCACCGCAGCCTTGAGCTCAGCCTCCAACTTGGCGGTGGTGAGGACGAAGCCGGCTTGCACATCCGCGACGATCGACGCGACGCGGCCCATTACCCGGTTGCGCACCGGCGGATGGACGGGCACCGCGACGGCTCCGGCGTAGATACACCCGAAGAAGCCGGCGATAAAGTCCAAGCCCGAGGGACAGAGGACCAGTACACGTTCGCCCGTAGCGCCCTGCCGTTGCAAAGTGGCTGCGATTGCTCGGGCCTTGATGTCCAGCTCGTGATAGGTAAGCCGACTATGTTCTTCCCCACCCGGGAAGTAGTGGCAATAGTCGAAAGCAACCTTGTCTCGGTAGCGTTCGGCCTGCTGCCGCGTAAGGTCTAGCAAAGTTGGCGAGGGCGAACCCGCGTCCTCTGGCATCTTGTTACCTGATCCTGAGCTCAATCACGGGACGCCGACAACGTCGCCTTGCCTGTCGAGATCTTGCCGGCGCGCAACGCTGGCGAGCATCGGCAGCCATCCGTTACCTCCCCGATCGTCGGACGACCTTAGCCTGACAACGACTCTACCGGGATGTTCGCGTGAAGCGCGGCTCAGGACCTGGGCCGGGGCCGCCGAGGTGCTGATTCTGTCGTCGCAATCTCGGCGACTACCTCCGCAAATCCACCTTCGCGCGCACCGGTGACCACGTCAGCAACTTACGCTGGGCGCTGGGGTGGGATTTCGGCCACCTGACCCAAGATAAGCCCCTGTGTCGACACATAATTCGCCGCGGGGCCTCACACTACGAGCTGTGGTAGTCGCGGACAGGGCGGGGCAACAGGTACAGGTGCGACGCGGGGTGGATATCGAGGACGCCGCGGTCTACCGCGGCGCATCGGATCCAGAGTCGTAGCCCCGCGGCGACGGTGTCGTGGTTGTGCGACATCTCATCAGACAATGACGACACAGCGGAGGGGGTATTCGAAGACGCTCTCGTAGTTCACGATCTGGCAAGTGACCCTGGTAGCCGTCGGGAACTGGGCCCTGGTCTTGTCGGCGATTATCCGGAGCGCATCCTCTGCGAACACCGCGTGGTGGTGGATGGCGGTGACCGCGTCGGCTTCGCCACGCCGCTTGTACAGCTCCCGCACCGGCCCGCTGGCCTCGCCCTCTCCAACGGCGAGCAGGTCGGCCAGGGAACGACCGGCCACTGTCGTCAAGTCCCCGGTCACGGTGATTTCCAGGTCGCAAAGCTGATTGTGGGACGGATGCTCGCCGACGTTGTCCATATCGTCACGGTCGAAGGCGATCGTGCTCTGGGCTTGGGGACAGGCCAGACAAACCTTGAATGCGGCGCCCCAGGTCACCTCGGTCCGCTCGGCCGCCTCGATCCGGCAGATCTCCTCGATCGGCTTGAACCCGCCGTCGTGCGGCAACACGATGGTGGCCCGCGCGTCCACCGACCAGGACGCGGCGTCGGGAACCGCGGCGCGTAGCCGCTCGAAGATGCCTTGGACGTAGTCGAGCACCGTCGGCTGTGGACCTGGCCGGTCAACGCATTCGATCAGCCTCGACATGTGCGCGCCACGCTGGTGGGCATACAAACCGACTGAGATGTCCATGACGACCATCGCCGCACTGCCATGCTCGTCGATCGCGACGATCCGCTTGACCCCGACGTGTCCAACCGAATGCACTGGAATACAGATGTTCGGAACTTCCGAGTGCAGGTCCGGCAGCAGACCGCTGTCCTCATGGGCCATGCTGTTCCACCCCTCCGACTCGTAACCGTCGACAAATGTGCCATCAACTGTGAGTAGCGAGTAGTAAGCACCGAGTTTCCAGAGGCACCCCGGCGCTCACAGTACGCAAGCAGCGTGGCCGATAGGCACTATCGACCGAACATGTCACGAGTGCGGTGCGGGATCGGTTCACTCGCGAGACGGACCGTGGCGATCATCAGCCAAGCCGCTGTGCCTCAGCTGGGCGGTCAGCGTGGCGGGGAACGTCTCGTCTGCGGCCGAGGCCGAAGACCACGGGCTGAAAACTCCTGAGGTCATCGAGACTGCCGTGGCAGCAGTTGATACATCGAATACCGTTGCATGGCAGTAGTTTCCGCGAGCCAGTATGGTGATGCCGGAACAAGCCTGACCGCAGAGTCAGCTCACGGACGTGGTCGGCGTTCGCCGAGCCTGCGTCGTCCGGGGCCTTGTCACGTGGACAAGCTACCGCCACCCAGTATCGGATCAATCGCCTTCCAGGCGGCGATGTGATGATGGCGCGGCTCAGCCCAGGAACTCCGACTCCAGAACCAGGTCTTTGAGTAGCGTCTGATACTCGACGTGGGTTTCGTGCTCGATGGTATGCCACCGCTTGCCTTGCTGTTCCTTCATGTAGGCGCGGTACTTGGGTGCGCCGGGGATGCCGACGTTGTCGGCGACCACGATCGTTCCCGGATGCAACCAGCCCCGATCGACTAGCCGCTGCAGGTCAGCCAGGTACACGTCCTTCCAGTGGTCGAGGAACACGAAATCCAAACAG